>JASFPB010000272.1:0-3551 GCA_050116235.1 Chromatiales bacterium
CCCGCTACCATGCAGAGGTCGTGCTGAGTCTCGGTGGCAGCATCTTTGAAAAGCGCTGGAGTTTCACGACCAGCAGCACGCCTGCCCCGCTGATCCAGATTGGCCGACTGACGCAAAACCTGCTGCTTCCCATGAACCGGGAAGTGGTCATCTATTACCCGCCGACAGAGCATGAGCCCTACACGCTCGAGAAAGTCGTGAGTTTCCATGGCACAGGCATCGAACTCGATTTCGAGGGGCTCGACTACAACACGGCGAGGGTGAGGTTCAGTGGCTCGGAATGCAGTGATATCGAGTGGCGCTTTGCCGATGGCAAGCGCATCAATATCGAGCTCGAGGGGTGCTGAGGCGGAGTGCGCCAGACTACTCCAGTGATGGTGGGGCCATTCTGTTCTGTCATGTCAGGGAGAGCTGTCGACCCACTCCCTGATCATGATGCCTGCTAAGGCAGCGTCTTTCCTTTACTCTCCGGCTTCTGCTTCCGCTTCTTCAGTTTCGACAGGTTCCGAGTAGTCGCATCCACGCTGCGGGCAGACCTTTTCCGTGCCGCGGGACTTGGTCGTCTTGATTGTGAGAATGGGCCAGCTGCACTTCGGGCAGATCTCCTGGACGGGCTGGTTCCAGACGGCATAGTCACACTTGGGATAGGTGGAGCAGGAGAAGAAAATCTTTCCGCGGCGCGACTTTCGCTTCATGAGCGTGCCCTTGGCGCACTGCGGACAGCCGACACCGGTATCCACGGGTTTCTCGAGCGGTTCGATGTGCTTGCATTCGGGATAGGCCGAGCAGCCGATGAACTTGCCATAGCGGCCTTTACGGATCAGCAGGTCCGAGTCGCACTTGGGACACTTGCGGTCCTGAACGATTTCCGGTTCCTGTTTCTCGCCGCCTTCGCCGAGGTCTCTGGTGTAATTACAGTCGGGATAACCCGTGCAGGCGATGAAGCGGCCGTTGCGGCCGAGCTTGATGACGAGATCCTTGCCACACTCCGGGCATTTCTCGTCGGTTGGTTCCTGCGTGACCTCGGAACGATCGACATTCTCGCCGGTATGTTCCACGCGGTCCCTGAAGGGTTGCCAGAACTTTTCGAGCAGAGGTACCCACTCTTCCTCGCCTCGGGAAACGGCATCGAGCTCGTCCTCCAGCTTCGCCGTGAAGTCGTAGTCGACATACTGGGTGAAATAGTTTGTCAGGAACTTCTTGACGACACGGCCGACGTCGGTCGGGATGAACCGTTTCTTGTCCATCGTGACATATTCGCGGTCCTGAAGGGTCGATATGATGGATGCATAGGTCGAGGGCCTGCCGATACCATGTTCCTCGAGCGCCTTGACGAGACTCGCCTCGTTATAGCGCGGCGGTGGTTCGGTGAAATGCTGCTCGGGCCGGATTGCAAGCAGATCGACCTGTTCACCTTCCTCGAGTGGCGGCAGCAGCTTCTCGTCCCCGCTACCCCTGGGAGCATCATCCTGGCCTTCGAGGTAGACACTCATGAAGCCCGGTTTGGCGATCGTCGAGCCGCTTGCGCGGAAAATTCCCTTGTCGCCGGCGCCAAGATCGGCCGAGACAGTGTTGATGGTGGCGTGGGTCATCTGGCTCGCGATGGTGCGCTTCCAGATCAGTTCATAAAGCTTGCGCTGCTCGTCAGAGAGGGCGTGCGCGATCTCCTTCGGGATGTTCCGGATCGATGTCGGGCGAATCGCCTCGTGCGCTTCCTGCGCGTTTTTCGATTTCGTCTTGAAGCTGCGCGGCTTGTCCGGGTGCATCTCCTTGCCCCAGGTTTCGCGGATATGGTCACGGATCTCCTCGATAGCCTCGTTCGCGAGCGTCACGGAATCCGTCCGCATGTAGGTGATGAGACCGACGGCGCCCTGGCCGATGTCCACACCCTCGTAGAGTTGCTGGGCGATGCGCATCGTGCGTTTCGCGGTGAAGCCGAGCTTGCGAGACGCTTCCTGCTGCAGGGTCGAGGTAATGAAAGGCGGTGCGGGGTTGCGGCGGCGCTGTTTCTTCTCGATCTTCTTCACGACCAGCTTGCCGTCCGCTGCCTCGGTCAGTGTCTTCTCCGCAGCCGTGGCGTCTTTTTCTCCGGTGATCGAGAACTGGGAGATTTTTTCTCCCTCGAGTTGCGTCAGTTTGGCCGTGAAAGGCTGGTTGGCTTTCTCGATGTCTGCCTCGATCGTCCAGTACTCGCGCGGCTTGAAAGCCTCGATTTCCTCCTCGCGTTCGACGATCATTCGCAGCGCGGGGCTCTGCACACGGCCGGCCGAGAGGCCGCGGCGGATCTTTTTCCACAGCAGTGGGGAGAGGTTGAAGCCCACGAGGTAATCGAGCGCCCGACGGGCCTGCTGGGCATTGATAAGGTCCATGGAGAGGTCGCGCGGGTGATCGACGGCCTCCTGGATTGCCTTTTTCGTGATCTCGTGGAAGACCACGCGATGCACCGGTTTGTCCTTGAGCGCGCGGCGCTTCTTCAGGAGTTCGTAGAGGTGCCAGGAGATCGCCTCTCCTTCGCGATCGGGGTCAGTTGCCAGGAAGAGGGCGTCGGCCTTCTTGAGCTTGTCGGTAATCGCCTTCACATGCTTGCTGTTGCGATCGATGATCTCGTAATTCATTGCAAAGCCGTGCTCCGGATCGACTGCGCCCTCCTTCGGGACGAGATCGCGAACGTGCCCGTAGGAAGCGAGTACTTCGAAATCCTTGCCGAGGTATTTCTTGATTGTTTTGGCTTTGGCGGGCGACTCTACAATGACCAGGTTCATCCTTCGTGTCTCGGTTGCATAACTGTTGACTGCCGCAGACAGTGAAAATCGCCTGGAGATGCAGGCGATTTCGCGACGCTTTTTTTAGCAATAGCGGGATTCCCGGTATGCTGTCAAGTGAATTTCACGGGGCAGGGTGAAATCTGCTGGTCACTGGCCGGGCAGGAGGTCTTCGTTTTTCAGGTTAGTGGAGAAGGTCCGGAATTCCGTCGTAAACCATATCCTGCATGACAGTGAAGGCCGCTTCCTGGCCAGGCTGGTTTACCAGCACAAGCAGGACAATCCACTGGATGTCATCGATGTCGAGTTCCTGGTTTCCGAGGGCCATGGCGCGCTCGATAACCAGTTCGCGGCTGATCGGATCCAGGATGCCGTTTTGCTCGAGAAAGAGCAGCATGCCGCGTGCATCGCTGTCGAGGCGCTGCATCTCTTCTTCGGCATAGATGCGAATGGCGGTGCACTCTGCCACGCCGTTGTCGCTGAGCATGCCCTGGCGCCAGGCGAGTTCATCAAGCCAGTCGAATGCCTTGGTGATCTCTCCCTCCTGGAAGCCGACATTCAGCAGTTCCTCCTGCATGATGATCTGATCGGGCGGCACAGGCTGGTCGCCATCCATGTAGGTTTCGTAGATATAGATCAGTACGTCAATGACATTTTCGTTCACGAGTGCACTTTCCGGGAGTTTTCTGGAGAGGGTAGAGGATCGAAACCCTCATTTGTCGGGGCTGGAGTTGATTCTGCAGAAGCGATTGCCTGATAAGCTTTCAACATGGCCTTGCAATTCCAGTA
>JASFPB010000273.1:0-3532 GCA_050116235.1 Chromatiales bacterium
TGTCTCGCAGCGGGCGGTTGAGCCAGCGGCGCAGCAGGCGGCTGCCCATGACCGTTGCCGTGTTGTCGAGAATGCCGGCCAGCGTGTGGTGCACCTCGCCCGAGGCCGACTGCTCGATCTCGAGATTCCGGCGCGTGGCTGCATCGATGATGATGGCCTCGTCGTGGCGCTCGATTGCCAGGCCACTGATATGTGGCAGCGCCGCCTGCTGGGTCTCCTGGACGTACTGCAGCAGCGCCCCGGCCGCGCTGATGGCCAGCGGCATGTCGCTGCAGCCGAAGCCCGAGAGATCGCGCGTGCCGAAATGGGCTGTCAGCAGATGGGTCGCGCTATCGAAGTCGAAATGCCACTCGGGACGGCGGGTGACGCCCCGGTCATTGGCCATGAGCGCATTGCTGTCCACTTCCTCGGGCAGCAGCAACTCGGCCGGCTTCAGGCGCTCGAGCTCGCCCTGCAGTGATTCGAGACTGTCGGGCTGCTGGATGGTGAAGCGTCCGCTGCTGATGTCGAGCACGGCCAGGCCGAAGCTGCCCTTCTGTTCCCACAGCGCCGCGAGCAGGTTGTCGCGCCGCTCCTCGAGCAGCGCCTCGTCCGTGACCGTGCCGGGCGTCACGATACGCACCACCTTGCGCTCCACGGGACCCTTCGAGGTCGCCGGGTCGCCGATCTGCTCGCAGATCGCGACCGATTCCCCACCGCGCACGAGCTTGCCGAGGTAACTCTCGGCCGCATGGTAGGGGATCCCGGCCATGGGAATCGGCTGGCCGTCGGACTTGCCGCGCTTCGTCAGCGTGATGTCGAGCAGTTTCGCCGCTCTCTCGGCATCGCCGTAGAAAAGCTCGTAGAAGTCCCCCATACGGTAGAAGACCAACATGTGGGGGTAGCCCGCCTTGATGCGCAGGTACTGCTGCATCATGGGCGTGTGGCTGGAGAAATCTTGCTTGTGGCTCAATGTATCAGAGGGTCGGGTCAGTCCGGGATATGGATTGTTTTGCCGGGTAATGCATCTCTGGTTCAGCTCTTGATGTGGGCTGAATTCTGTCTCATGTGAGATGGATTTCTCGGGGCAATGGCCATGTTTTCGGGCTGCAGAGGGATAAATCGCTATCAAAAAGTTTTGGTATCACCACTCACCCAGCTTCTCCAGGGAGAGGACATTCAGCCTGCCTTCTGGCGTTGCGTATGATCTGTTCGCGAACTGCACGATAATTTTGTCGCAGTATCTGCCCATGCTGCCATCACCACTCTCGCACACGGATATCCGGTATGTGTTTTCACCAGCTGGTCCATCAATCTCATAGGAGATTTCATCTTCATTACTTTCCGGATACGGGGTGTTCGCATCGATACAGCCTCTCAAGCTGGTTCTGTTCAGATACACCGCGGCTACAGAGTTGTCGCCATTGAGCTCGGTTCTCAGCCGGGCAATACAGCCTGCAGGGATCTCCCCTTCAGACGTGAAAAACTTCCCGTTTTTCGTTACGAAATCCAGTTTTTCTGCAAACGATGCCGAGGGTATGAGCAGTGTGACAACAAACAGGATCGGGATAATTTTGCGGATAGGCATGAAGTCTCTGACAATCGGGTTCATCATGTGCTCCCAGAGGTCATTTCCGGAATAGTGTGGTTTTGATGCAGGGATTTCTGGCCATTCTAACGGCACATCTGAAGAGGAATCATCATCTCTCGCGGGAGCGGCTTCCATCTCAGCCAAGGGTGTAGTGTTTCTCGACGTCTTCGAGAATCTCCCAGGTGCAGGACATTCCCTTTGGAAAGGTAATCAGGTCGCCACGCTTGAACTCCTGTGGTTCGCCGCCATCGGGTGTCACGATAAAACGGCCCTTGAGAACGTAGCAGGTCTCCTGGTCGCTGTATGTCCAGGGAAAGGTCGAGACCTCTTTTTTCCAGATCGGCCAGTCATAGGCGCCAAGGACATCGAGCTTGGCTGGTGAGGGTTTGTGTTCGCAGTAAATCGGCTCGGTTGACATCGTAGTTGGGCGTCGATTGGTGATGGCCGACAGTGTAACGGAAAGCGCAGCGGCTGCGTAGCCGCGGTCGGGGCCGGCATGCTGTTGCAGAGTATGTTGGAATATCATTAAAAACTAATCTGCAAACAATAATTTACAATGATTTTTCCCTGCGTATAGAATGTTTGAAAGAAGCGAGATAAATCGCAGCAGCCGACCAACAGGCAACCCGAAAAAAATCACAACGGCAAAGTGTATAAGGCAAAAGGGAAGCGCGACCTTAATACGACATATCCAAGGAGTATCAACATGCTGACTTATGAAGACCTGAACAGACAGAACGACCGCATCACGGAACTCTCCAATGTGCTGAACGTGCTGCTCGCCGATCGCGGACTCTGCGATGCCCAGGTCACCTGCGATCTCTTTTTTGAATTTGTTGACCGCGTCAAGGAACACCTCGAGCTACAGAACAAGCATGTCTACCGCAAGCTGCTGAACCAGAGTGATCCCAAGGCCCGCAACATGGCGGCGAACTTCATGTCAGGCGAGAACGAGATCAAGCGGGTCTTTTCTACCTACCTGAAGAAGTGGTGCAGCAAGCGTGGAAAAGAGCTCCGTATCGGCGATTATGATGCCTTCGCAGCGGAGACCGAGGAGATGTTCGACCTTGTGCTCGACAGGATTCAGAATGAGAGCGAAAAGCTCTTTCCCATGGTGCGTGACGTCACCGGGGAGCGCCATCACCTGGTTGCCTGAAACCGGAACCGGAATTTCTTTCCCGAAAAGCGCGCCAATGGCGCGCTTTTTTCATGTTAATCAGGAGGTTAATGCGTTGATCTCTTTTTCGGTTCAGCCTGTCTGTCTCCCTGGCCATTCGGAATCAGGTAGTTGGCACAAAATTGTCACTTGATATTTCTAAAGTAGACACTAGGAAAATATCCTATATACTGAATAAATAACAAGTTTTCATTCAAACAGTATTCTAGCTCGGGCAGAACAATGAAAAAATGCTTGCTGGCGTCGCTGCTTCTTCTTTTCCAGACTGTCGCGATAGCGGCGGATGCCGAGATCAATGGCGTGCGCAGCTGGACGGCACCTGATCGCACGCGCCTGGTCTTCGACATGTCGAAAACTGTCGACTACAAGCTGACGGATTTCGAGGGCATGAACCACATCTCCCTGCGCGTGGTGCAGAGTGCGCTCAAGGCGGAAATGCCGGCGTTCGAGTCCCACAGCATTATCGAATCGATTCGCAGCGAGAGTCGCGAGGGGGATGTGCTGGTCTCGATCGGGTTGCATGACGACGTCAAGGTCGAAAGCTTCCAGCTCGATCCGAACGGCCCTTACGGACATCGCCTGGTCGTGGATCTCTATGCCCAATCCGAGGACGAGAAGGAGGCGCCTGCCGCAACAGCCGAAACAGTGGTTGCTGCCAGCGAGTCGCCAAAACAGCCTGCAGCTGGCAAGTCCACTGGCGGCACGTCGGGCAAGCCGGTACTGACGCTGCAGGATGTGCGTGGCAGGGACATCATCATCGCGATCGATGCCGGCCATGGCGGAGA
>JASFPB010000274.1:0-3522 GCA_050116235.1 Chromatiales bacterium
AGCATAATTCATGCTTCCGGCAGCGGAGATGAGTGTAAAACCGATCGTCATGAAGGTGCCGAACAGCATCTTGCCCATATTGATCGTGAGATAGCTGCTGAGATAGACACCGAAGGCAACGATGAGAAAAGCCGTTGCCTGGTAGTGCAGAAGCATCGGGATGAGCAGCAAGCCGAGGCTGAGCGAGATGGACATTACGACGACGAGACCGACCAGGCCCTTTGCGCCAATCGGCGGGCCTGGCATGGATGCAAACATGAATGCGAATATTGGAGCCAGGAAGGGCAGGGGGATGGCCATCCCGTATGCCACAGCCAGGCTCAATGAGGGTACCAGGGCCAGCCTGAAGACGCGCCTTGCCTGGAGTTCCATCTCAATGGATTCCTGGCAAACAGCAGCCTTGCAACACAATTGCCAGATCAGTAGGCATAGGAGAACCAGCTCATGATACGGATAAAGAGCTTGCCGACGAGTCTGGTGAATGCACTCTCATCGGTATAGGCGATCGCCTCTGCCTGTCCGCCGATACGAACATTTTTGCGGAGCCGCTCGAGCTCTCCCTCGTCGAACTGGATCATGACAGGATAGCGCTGTGCCTGACGCAGCCAGTCGCGGTTGTTCTGTATGGTTGGCAGAGTCCCGGGTGGTGGCGGCTGGCCTGCAGCAATGCCCAGGCCGATGCTGCGAACGCTTCCGGATAACACCTTGCCGGGGAATGCGTCGATAACGATCTCGACCGGCGTACCCACGCGCATGTGACCAAGGTTGTTCTCGGTGAAGTCCGCCATGATCCAGATGTCATCGATCGCGATCAGGGTCATGACCGGATTGCCTGCTGCGGCATACTGGCCTACCTCGGCACGCAGATCGGTAATTACACCGTCTGTCGAGGCGGTGACAGTTGTGTTGCTCAGGTCGAGTTCCGCCTGTTCGACAGCGCTTTCCGCGGCCTTCAGCTTGGCATTGTTTTCGCCCTCGCCACCCATCTGCTCGATAGCGCGCTGCACTTCGGATTCAGCCGCTGTGACTTTTGCCCTGGCCTGTTCGTAGGAAGCGCGCGCCATTTCCAGACGACGGAGTGAAATCGTCCCCTCATCTTCACTGTAGAGGCGTTCCTGGCGCGTGGCGTCTTTCTGCGCTCTCTCCTCGTTAGCCAGTGCTGCCTGCAGGTTGGCCCGTGCTGTTTCCACGCTGGCAGCACTTGCACTGACCTGCTTGCGTGTATTGTCCAGGTCTGAACGTGCCCGCTTGAGGGCAATGTCGTAGCTCGAGCGATCGATCTCGAACAGCGGATCACCAGACTTGACGATCTGGTTGTTACTGATATGGACACTGGTCACGAGTCCGGAGACTTTCGGGGCAACACCGACCACAAACCCCTGGATTCTGGCTTGTTGTGTGTAGGGGGTGTAGCGATCAGATGCCAGGTACCAGACGAGACTGACAAGTATCAGGATGAGTACACCTGCACCTCCCTTCTTGACCGAAGAGCTGGCTTCCTCCTGTTCCGTTTTCTCGGCTTCTGCAGATCCTTCCTCTTTTACGTCACTCATATTGCGATAACCTGTTGGCCTTGCGTCGGGCGATTATTGTTCGCTGGATGCAGGTGAGAGAATACCGCTCCAGTCGGAGCGTTCCTGCATGGTCTTATTCGTCTCTTCCGGAATCAGCTGGTCCAGTGGCATCTCGATCCAGCCTCCTCCCAGGCTTTTGTAGAGGTTGATCACTGCTGTGATATTGCTACCCCTGGCCAGCAGCTGGCGTTCGGACTGGGTGAAGAGTGTTCGCTGTGCATCCAGCACGCGCTGAAAGTCGGCGAAGCCCTCCTGGTATCGCCGGTTGGCGATCTCGAGTGCCCGTTCCGATGCCTCGACGGTCTGATCCGTCAGTTTGATTTGCTCCGCAGTTTGCCGGATTGCTACAGCGGCATTATCTACTTCCTGTGCTGCCTGCAGAACAGTGGCCTGGTAAGACTCGATGAGCTGCTGCAAACGCGCATCCTGCACAAGGATGCTGTTGCTGATACGACCGTAGTCGAAGATATTCCATCTCAATGAAGGCCCGAGTACCAGGCTGGTTTGGTCAGGGCTGCCCGAGATGCTCGTCGATGAAAAATTGAGGCTGCCTAGAAGTGAAATGGCAGGGTAGTATTCGGCCTCGGCGATGCCGATCTGTGCAGACTGGGCTGCCACAGCCCATGCAGCGGCACGGACGTCGGGCCTGCGTGCCAGCAGTTGTGCCGGGGCAGTGTCGATCCTGGCTGCAGGAATGACAGGCAAGAGACGGTTTCCGGCCTTGAGTTCAGGAATTTTGCCGGGCGGGCGGCCGAGAAGCACGCCAAGTGCATTGCGCGTCTGTATCAGTGTGAACTCCAGCTCGGGTATCGTCGAGAGTGTTGCCAGGTACTGGGTTTTGGCCTGCTGCAGATCGAGCTCCGACTCTTCGCCGCTCTCGAAGAGTTTGGTCGTGATCTCGAAGCTGCGCTTCTGGGTTTTCGCATTCTTTTTTGCAATGGCAATACGCGCCTCTGTCAACCGGTAAGCGTAATAGAGGTCTGCGACCCCGGCGGCGAGAATCACCTGTGCATCACGCTGATTGGCTATGGAGGCGAAGAATGCAGCATCCGCCGATTCGATACTCCTCCTGAAGCGGCCCCAGAAATCGAGCTCCCAGGCCAGGTTGAATCCGGCCTGGTAACTACCGAAATCCTGATCTGGGGGAGAAGAGGTTCCGCCGTGATACTGGTTGTTGACGTAGCTGATGGCACCGGTGGCCTGTTGCACCTGCGGATAGAGACTGCTGCCGGCAACACCAAGCAATGCACGGCTCTCGAGAACGCGTAGTCCTGCCGTCCGCAATGCAAGGTTTTCCTGTTTTGCAATTTCGATGAGCTTGTTCAGCGCAGAGTCGTTGAAGAGTTCCCACCAGAAACGCAGGTCAACGCTTTTCCGGGCCTGCAGGCTCGTGCCTCCATCGTAGCCACTCGGTTCCCAGCTTTTCAGCCAGTCGACATCGGGCTCACTGTAGTCAGGCCCGAGCGTTGTGCATGAGGTCAGCAGGATGCCGGATGCAGCCAGAAGGAGAAGAAAGCAGAGCTTCATCGATGGGCGTTTCGGGCCGGGTTATCCGTCTGTTGGTGTATCTGGCACAGCTTCAGTTCCGGTTTTCTCCTCGAGCGACGTGCCTTGGCCAACCCACTCCATGAAGATGACATAGCCGAGTGCCAGCAGCACGGCACCAAGAAAGAGTCCGAGCAGACCGAAGCTCACCATGCCACCAAGTGCGCCGATCAGGATGACAGGCATGGGTGCTTCAACGCCGCGACCAAGCAGCATGGGCTTGAGGAAGCCGTCGGCCCCGCCTGCGATGAGCAAATAGATTGTGAAGATGACATTGCTGATCGTCGAATCCCCGGCCCACCAGAGGTAACCGATGACAGGGAGTGTGATGACCAGCGCCGGAAGCTGCAGGATGCCAATGATAAGGACGATGATTGCCAGCAGTCCTGCTGCAGGGATATCA
>JASFPB010000275.1:0-3506 GCA_050116235.1 Chromatiales bacterium
CTGATCAGTGGCCAGCTCAGGCCCGACTCCGGCACTGTCGAGGTCGATGGTCGCAATGTGCACGAGCTGGGTACGCGAGACCTCTATCGCCTGCGTACCCGCATGGGCATGCTCTTCCAGAGCGGTGCATTGCTGACCGACCTCAGTGTCTTCGATAACATCGCTTTCCCGTTGCGCGAGCACACAAAGCTGCCGGAACCCATGATCCGCAAGCTCGTTCTCATGAAACTCGAGGCTGTCGGACTGCGTGGTGTGCGGGAACTCATGCCATCGGAGCTCTCGGGCGGCATGGCAAGACGGGTCGCACTGGCCCGCGCGATTGCGCTCGATCCCACGATGATCATGTATGACGAGCCATTCAGCGGTCAGGATCCGATCTCCATGGGTGTCATCGTTTCACTCATCAAGCGACTCAACGATGCAGTCGATCTCACCTCTCTCGTGGTGTCGCATGATGTACCCGAGACGGCCTCGATCGCTGATCGAATATTCGTGATTTCAGAAGGTCAGGTTATCGAACAGGGCACGCCGGATGCGCTCATGCGGTCGAAGAAGGCCTGGACGCACCAGTTCATGCACGGCGAGTCTGACGGCCCAGTGCCGTTTCACCTGCCGGCTCCCTCGCTCGCCAGCGATTTTCTCGGGCACGGCGAATGAAGAGCATACAGGCGCTCGGTCGACGCGGAATCGACTTTCTCAAGGGGCTCGGCCGTGCCGGGGACCTGCTTCTGCGCATGCTGGTGAATGTCATCGACATTTTCTTGCATCCGCGCGCGCTGACCGCACAGCTCTATGCCGTCGGGGCCCTGTCGTTGCTCATCATTGCGGTCTCGGGGCTTTTTGTCGGCATGGTGCTTGGACTGCAGGGTTACTATATCCTCTCGCGTTTTTCCGCCGACGCGATGCTGGGTGTGCTTGTAGCGACCTCGCTCGTGCGCGAGCTCGGCCCTGTGGTCACGGCGCTGTTGTTTGCGGGCCGTGCCGGTTCGGCACTGACCGCCGAGATCGGTCTCATGAAGGCGACGGAACAACTCTCGGGCCTCGAGATGATGGCCGTGAATCCCGTGCGCCGTGTGCTCGTGCCCCGTTTTTTCGCCGGTGTCATCAGCATGCCGCTGCTGGCGCTGGTCTTTAGCGCCGTCGGCATCTATGGTGGCTATTTTGTCGCCGTCGGTCTCATGGGGGGCGATATCGGGACTTTCTGGTCGCAGATCGAGACCAGGGTCGATTTCAGACATGATGTCGTCAATGGCATCATCAAGTCGTTCGTGTTTGGTATCGTTTGCACCTGGATCGCGCTGTTCCAGGGGTACGATGCGACGCCAACATCGGAAGGGGTCAGCCGTGCGACCACGCGCACCGTGGTGCACTCGGCGCTGGCCGTACTGGGGCTGGATTTCATCATGACAGCCCTCATGTTCGGGGATGATTAATGAAGAAAGGTACACTCGGTGTCGAGTTCATGGTCGGCGTGCTGATGCTCGCAGGAGCTGCCGCGCTCTTTTTCCTTGCGATGAAGGCGAGCAACTTTGCTTCGGTCGACAACGGGCAGGACGGCTACTCGATCTCTGCCCGTTTCGATAACATCGGCGGTCTGAAGGTGCGTGCGCCTGTCACGATGGCAGGCGTGCGTATCGGCCAGGTCCAGTCGATCGCGATCGACAGCGAGACATTCGAGGCTGTCGTGCAAATGTCGATCCGGCCACAGTACGACCGGATTCCCGAAGACACATTCGCCAAGATACTGACATCCGGATTGCTGGGAGAGCAGTATATCGGCCTGGATCCCGGCGGGAGCCAGGATCACCTCGGTGAGGGTGGCGCCATTACCGTGACCCAGTCGGCGCTGGTGCTCGAGGAGGTGATCGGGCAATTTTTGTTCAGCAAGGCCGAGGAGGCCTCGAAGGGAGAAGGACTATGAAGCGGTTTGTTTCCTCACTACTGGTCACCCTGGCGCTGTTCCTGCCGGTCGGGCAGGCGCATGCAGCAGACGAGGATATCCGCGCGCTGGCCGAGGAGGTGACGGAAAAGATTCTCGCGCGCACGGCTGCGCGCCGTGACGAACTCAGGCAGCACCCCGAACGCCTCTCCGCCGCGCTGGGCGACCTGGTCAATCCCTATTTCGATTTTCAGGCCATGACACAGTCGGCCATGGGGAAATACTGGCCCAGGGCATCGGCATCCGAGAAGAGCGCCATCACCTCGGAATACACCAAGTTGCTGATCCGTACCTACGGCGCAGCTGTTCTGAACTACTCCGGCAAGCCGATCGAGTATGAACAGCCGAGACGCTCCAAAGACGGCAAGCGTGTCGAAGTGCCGAGCGAGGTAACGCCGGCGAGCGGCCAGCCTGTCTCCATCGATTACCGCATGCACCAGGTCGGCGACAAGTGGAAGGTCTATGACGTCAAGATCGACGGCATCAGCCTGATCGCCAACTATCGCACCTCGTTCGCGAGCGAGATTCGCAAGGGTGGCATGAATGGCCTGATCGCAGCCCTCAAAGAGAAGAACAGGCTCGACTGAACCATGCCTGCAGCGCTTCAACCTGCCGGTGACGGACGCCTGACGCTAGCCGGCAGGCTCGATTTCGAGAGTGTGCCCGCCCTTCAGGGCCAGCTGATTCCCTATCTCGGGCAGGGGGACGCACTGACGATCGATCTCGAAGCGGTCGAACATTTCAACAGCGCCGGTCTTGCACTGCTGCTGCAGTGGCTCGAAGATGCGCACAGGCAGAAAGTCAGCCTCAAGTTCATGAACCTGCCGGTCGCGCACGGCGAGCTGGCGAGCCTCTATAACCTGGCAGGGCTGTTCGGGAAGGATTAACCACGAGAACACAAAGGGCACGAAGTTTTCCCTACTGGCCCCGAGTTCTTCGTATTCCTTGTGGTGAAACAACAATTGCGCACCTGTTGCAAGGATTCCCAAAAGTATGAATTTCAAGCCTTTTCCGGTTCGGAGGCTGGGACCGGATGCGGCTTTCTAGTATCATTGGCTCCCTTTGATTTTTGACGACTCCTGCAACCGATGGACAAATTGCTGATCACAGGCGGGCAAAGACTCTCCGGCGATGTGCGCATCTCCGGCGCGAAGAATGCCGCACTGCCGATCCTCGCTGCGACACTGCTGGCGGAGGAGCCGGTCACGGTCGGCAATGTTCCGCATCTGCAGGATGTCACCACGACCATCCGCCTGCTCGGCCATATGGGTGCGCAGATCACTGTCGATGACCGTATGCAGGTCGAGGTCGATGCAAGCAGAATCACCAGTTACGAGGCACCCTACGAGCTCGTCAAGACCATGCGTGCCTCGATTCTGGTACTTGGCCCCACGCTGAGCCGTTTCGGTGAAGCCGTGGTTTCACTGCCCGGTGGCTGTGCCATCGGCGCACGCCCGGTCAATTTTCACATCGAGGGCATGCGGGCGATGGGGGCGGAGATCGAGGTCAGGAACGGCTTCGTTCATGCAAAGGCCGATCGCCTGAAGGGGGCTCGGCTCGTCATGGA
>JASFPB010000276.1:0-3476 GCA_050116235.1 Chromatiales bacterium
TCGAGCGGCTTGTCTGGCGACTTGAGGCCATGCATGCCAACACCGTGCACGGTCACCTTGCCATCGAAGGGCCCTTCGATCTGAACACCCATATCGCGAAACGCCTGCAGGGTCGCAAGACTGTCCTCACCTTCGAGAAAGCCGCTGATACGGGTGACGCCCTCTGCCAGGGAGCCCAGCATGATGGAGCGATGGGAGACGGACTTGTCACCGGGGACGCGGATCTCCCCGTTCAGGCTGCCGCCTGGCTGCACACTGTAGCGGATAGTGGATGTCAAGAGCGGTTCCCCGGTGGCGCTTTGTTTGTTGGGGCCGCAAGCTTACCGTTCACCCCTGGTAGTGTAAACTCTTCGGAAGTCTCTTTCAGCCACAAGAGAGGAACAGGATCCATGCTCCGCACACTGGTACTCGCATCGACCTCAGCCTACCGGCAGGAACTACTGGCGCGTCTCGGTCTGCCTTTCGAAACCGCCTCGCCCGAGATTGACGAAACCCGCCACAAGGACGAGGAACCGGAAGCGCTCGTCCAGCGACTCTCACTCGAGAAGGCCAAGGCGGTTGCCAGTAAGTACCCGGATGCCCTCATCATCGGTTCGGACCAGGTCGCGACCCTCGACGACACCATCCTCGGCAAGCCCGGCACGCACGAGCGCGCCATGGAGCAGCTCAAGGCGGCATCCGGCCAGAGCGTGATCTTCCTGACCGGCCTCTCACTCTACGACTCAGCCACAGGCCGCAGCCACACTGTCTGCGAACCCTTCCGGGTTGATTTCAGGGATCTCACCGAGGAAGAGATCGACGACTACCTGCGCCGCGAGGAACCCTACGACTGCGCCGGCTCCTTCAAGTCGGAGGGACTCGGCATCGCACTCTTCAGCCTCATGGACGGCGAGGATCCCAACTCCCTCATCGGCCTTCCGCTGATCCAGCTTGTCTCCATGCTGCAGGAGAATGGCATTCACGTGCTTGGCAAGGGTTAGCCAGAACACCAACTGCTATTTACTTGGAGCGATGCAGCTGTGGTCCAGATTCAGTTATCGTTGAGAAATCGTGTCGCCCGTCGTCAATTGCCAGGCCAAAAGTGGCGCACTCATATAGAATATGTATCTTTGCCATAAGTGGAATCTATCAAATCCTGTATGCCTTTCGACAAAGGTCAGATAAGGGGATGTTATTAAATCCTTATCGGTGTCCTGAAAAATTCGATGTTCAAGACCGGATTTTGGTCTCAAAACGATCTGATAGCTAATCTTCATTAAAAGTCTGTTTCCGATAGGGCTGTCAAAGCGGCTCGTCGAACACCCAACAATCGTCCTGCCAAAATCATCATCAAGACATTTACTTGCAGATGCTTCCTCATACAGAGAACGAATTCTAGCTAGTGAGAATGCATCGCAAGTCACTGAATCTTGGCTTGCTCAATTCAGGCATGCATCCACCCTTGGCATAAAAACATTTCATTGACAGTTTCTTTGCATTTCGTTGACACGCATCTAGAGTTAGCGACACAGCGAGGAAAACGCTGTTGTTTTGGTTAGCTATAAAAATTGCAAAAAAAACGGGCTGGAAAACCTGCCTTCCAACTACGCAATGACAATGAGGTTGAGACAATGTCCAGCAATACGTGTGGCATTACGCCAGGAACGGTGCGTGCGGGCTGTTTGACGGATGATTCGTCAACAGACGGGACGGTGGAAGCCGTCCCACCCGCCGTTTTTTTCAATCAAGCTGCGTCCCGCAAAAGCAAAGGCGCAACGCTCTTCACAATTTTACTCCTCTGCTGCCTGCTACTGATGAGTGGCATCAGCTTCGCATCAGATGCGACTGCCCCGGCAATATGGCCTGCACAGTCCAAAGCGTCTGGTGGAACCATGCAAATCCTTGGATGGAATCTGAATCCCGACAGCGACTATCAGGTCGTGGTTCTGTCCCCGGATGGCTCCGGTTCTCACATGAGCTATATCACTACCGACACCGAAGGCGACATCTTGGGTGACGACTACGAGCTGACAGCAGAACAGAGAGCTTCTCTTACATCGGGACAGCCGGCACTCGTCTACACGGATATGTCGAAGACGGGTATATACGAGGTGCGAATTTACCTCCAGCCATGGACCGGTACCCTTGATGACGCCCCAGTGGCTTCCACAACATTCCTGCAGAACTAGGAGGGGCCGTCATGAACACAAGATTTTTACAAAAGATACGCAGAGGCATGCTTTGCAAGGCGAAGCGCACCTGCTCCAGCCCTCGCGGTCAAGGCGGGGCTTTCGGCTTGCTGCTCTCTGCCGCCATACTGGTCGTCAGCTCGGGGCTGATTGTGAGCTATCCTCAAAAAGCGCTGGCTGCGGGTGGAGACTTCAGCCTCGACTTTATTTCGTCTGCTCCATTAAGCTACGACCACACAGTTGGCGGCGGTGCTTACGACGTCAGGACAATTGGTGTAGACAAAGATGTCGTCGAGTCACTGGAAGGTAGCGACTTCGCCTGCGGTGATACCGTTACATACCTCATCGCAGTGACGGTTGATGACACTGAACAGGCAGCTACAGATGCTCCACAAACTATCCAGATGGACTTCTCATTCCTTGCAGATACAACTGGACAATCAGGCGTCGCACTAGGTGACATCCAGCTTGTAGAAGTCAACTATGCCCCGATTGTAGACTGGACATGGCCGAGCGCTGCCGGCGACGTAACAGAGGACGCAGATGACGGCATCATTGATGACGGTGGAAGCACCGCAACCTTGGTCGATGAGTACTTCCTTGACAAGAAGGGCATTCGTGATGATGAACCAGGCTATGCTGGCGGAGTCTTCATTGCCGGTACCACACTGAATGGCTCGATCAAACTGACTGATCTCGAGCGTGCTGAACAGGTCATCGTACGAATAGATGTTGAACTCCAATGTCAACCAGGCAGCAATCCGACCGGCAATCTTGCGGCTGACCTCAAAGATGCCCTTCTGATTTTCAAAAATCTCGACACCCCGGTCGAACCACCAGAGGCCATTTCTGGTGGCCAACAGACTATTCCGTTCAAGCAGATTGGCGAGATCGAGTCATCGTCTCTGACTCTTGTCAAGCATGTAGTCAATGACAACGGTGGTACAGCGGTGGCTTCCGACTGGACACTGTCCGCTGGCACCAACAGTGTTACAGGCTCAGAGAGTGGCGCACTGGCAACGATAGTGCCCGGCACCTATGACCTTTCCGAGAGCTCACTGGACGGTTACACAAACACCTCGATTACCTGCGACAACTCCACTGGCGAGGTCACTTCGGTCACTGTCGACTACGGGGAGGACGTCACCTGCACCTTCGTCAACAACGATATCCAGCCGAAGCTGACGCTCGTCAAGACCGTGAACAACCAGTATGGCGGTACAGCGACGAAGGCTGACTTCCAGGCCAAGATCGACGGCAATAATGTCCCATGGGATAGTGCCCAAGGTCTGAATGCCGGCAGCTACA
>JASFPB010000277.1:0-3472 GCA_050116235.1 Chromatiales bacterium
CCATGCCTTGCCTCGACGCGCCTTGCCTGCCGTACTGGCGGAGAATGCCTCGAAGAACGGGAAACGAAGTGCGGCAGGACGGGAAACCTGTGCACGCGGTAGCAGCAGTGCCAGTAGAGGCAGTGGGAGCAGGATGAACAGCCATGGCCAGGCGAATTCATACTCCATTTCGTCTCCCTGCGTTCTTCCTGATCCAGTCGCGTACCAGTCTGATCACACCGCGGGGATCATACTCACCAGGCAGTTCGGGCATATAGGGCCCGCTGGCGAGCACGCGCCCCGGACCATTGGCGAAGCCGCCATCGCCTCCTGAACTGTCTAGAAAATGTAACCAGTCCTCGCCTGTCAATCCCGCGACCTGTTGTCTCGGGTAGTGCATCAGCGCAATACGGCGGAGCAGGATCGACAGCTGTGCAAGTTTTCCAGGCTCGTGCCTGCCTGTGAGTTCAAGCTCCTCAAGAAGCGCGAGCAAGCGACGTTGTGTCCGGCGCAACCTGGCTTTTTTCCAGGCAATAACGAGCGCCCATGCGAGCAGCGCAACAAGAATCATCGCCAGGAGCCACCAGCCCGGAGCAGGCGGCCAGAAGTCGGGTGGTGGCGGGAGGTGGATGTCGCGCAGCTGCAGAGACTGGGCCACAGGGTCGTTCACCTGGCTGCACCCCCTGCAACTGCCTGCCGTCGACCCTTGCCAAACCACTGCTGCAATGCCTTGACCGGCTCGTCGGTTGTCGACAGTTGCAGTTGCGGTATCGCGTTTTGCTGCAGGGTATCGCGAACCAGCTGATGCTGCCTGCTGAAGAAATCGTTGTATGCAGTGCGTCCCCTCGCAGCCTCGATGTCGAGGAGGGCGGTCTGTCTGCCGTTGGTGATCTCGTAGCGACCGGGCGGGGGAGGGGCGATCTCGACAGGATCGGTGATCCGAATCGCGAGCAGGTCATTGTGGGCGCGCAGTTTCGCGAGGTGGCCTCCGGTTTCATCATCGATCCCGTAAAAATCACTGATCATGACGATCAGGCTGCCCGGGCGTGCAATGCGTCGCAACCTCACGAGTGCATCATTGAGGCCTGTACTGTCCGTAGCGGGTGCCAGTCCGTGAAGTGGATCAGCCAGACGGATGAGTTCATGGACCAGTTGCAGGACACCCCGGTGACCGCTGCGTGGCCTCAGTTCTACATGACCACCATTGAAGAGCAGGGCGCCCGTGCGGTCTCCGTTCGCCGCTGCTGCCCAGGCAAGCAGCGTGGCAGATCTGGCGGCGATGACAGATTTCAGGGCGCCGTGTGTCGCAAAGAACATGCTCGGACCAAGATCGACGAGCAGGACGACAGGACGCTCCCGTTCTTCCTGAAACAGCTTGGTATGTGGTCTTCCGGCCCGTGCCGTCACGCGCCAGTCCATGTTGCGAATGTCATCACCGGGCTGGTAGCCGCGTGATTCGAGGTAATCCATGCCACGGCCGCGGAAACGTGAATGATGATTGCCGGCAAGTTGCGCACGCGCCGGCAAGCGGTGCGTGATGTCGAGCAGACGGGCATGGCGTTGCAGCTCGATGAGATCCTGCAGTGTCACACGGGTTGCCGGATTCAGTAGCGATTCACTGGCCGTCGATTCCGGGACCGCGGCCCTGCCCTGTCTCCGGCGTTCGAACAGCTTTAGCATGTCAGGCAACCGGGATCAGTGCCAGCAGTTCGCGAATGAAATCGTCCGGCATGATGCCCTCGGCCTCGGCCTCGAAGGAGACGAGTACCCGGTGCCTGAGAACATCGTGTGCGATGGCCTGCACATCCTCAGGTGAGACATAGTCACGTCCCTGTAGCCATGCATGCGCGCGGGCACAGCGATCCAGCGCGATGGTGGCACGCGGACTTGCGCCGTAACTGACAAGGCGCTGCAGACCGCTCTTGTAGGGCTCCGGGTCACGAGTCGCCAGCACCAGCTGTACCAGGTACTCCTCGACTTGCGGGGCCATGTGCAGATCGAGAATCTCTCGCTGGGCAGCGAAAATCATCTCCGTGCTGATCCGGGTCGGTGTCGTGGCAGAGGGTGCGAAGAGTGCTTCGGCCTGACGGCGTGCGAGGTGAAGAATTTCCCGTTCCGCGCCCGCATCGGGGTAGCCAATCCGGACATGCATCAGGAAACGGTCGAGTTGCGCTTCAGGCAGCGGATAGGTGCCTTCCTGCTCGATCGGATTCTGGGTTGCCATGACGAGGAAAGGGCGCGGTAACGGGTAGGTCGTACGACCGACCGTGATCTGGCGTTCGCCCATGGCCTCGAGCAATGCGGACTGGACCTTGGCCGGTGCGCGGTTGATCTCGTCTGCGAGCACCAGGTTATGAAAAAGCGGTCCCTTCTGGAAATGGAATTCGCCGGTTTCGGGACGATAGATGTCAGTTCCTGTCAGGTCGCCCGGTAACAGGTCCGGTGTGAATTGCAGCCGGTGAAAGTCGCCCTCGATGAGCGTCGACAGCTCCTTGATTGCCGTTGTCTTCGCAAGCCCGGGGGCACCTTCGACGAGCAGATGTCCGTCAGCCAGCAGTGCAATGAGTAGCCTGTCGATCAGGTTCGACTGCCCGATGATTTTTCGGGCAAGAGTGCTATGTGCCTGCAAGAAGGCTGACTGCGCCGGACTTTTTGCAGTCTGTTCCGAGTGGGTCGCGATGTCGGGACTCAAGCTTTTTCTCTCCTGTTTCCGGTTAATTCGATCGGCGCTTGGCCGGTAAGACACGAGCCGGGGCGTTTTTGCCCATGACGGCAGGAGCGTTCACAGGGACGAGTGTGGTCTGCACCAGGCAGACCCTGAATGCATGTGGTCCCCGAGAAAAACCGGGAACCAGGGCCGTCATACTAGTCTGATCTGACAACGGCTTCCCGGCTTTGTTCAGCAGCCGGCTGATCAGGCCCTGAGATTGGACTCTGTCCATCGCACGATATCGCCCGCGGACATTGCGCCCGGCTGGCGTGCGATCTCGTGTCCATTGTGAAAGAGCGCAAGAGTCGGAATGCTCCGGATTCCGAATTGTCCGGCGATCGCCTGTTCGTTCTCGGTGTTGAGTTTTGCCAGGCGCACACGCGGCTCCAGTTGCTGTGCTGCTGCCTCGAAGGCGGGCGCCATCATCTTGCAGGGTCCGCACCAGGGAGCCCAGAAGTCGACAAGCACAGGGATGTCGTTTCGGGAAATGGTTTTTTCAAAGGATGCACCGGTCAGTTCGGCCGGGTGCGCCACGAACAGGGCTTCGTGGCATTTGCCACACTTCGGCCCGTCACCCAGGCGTGACCGCGGAATGCGATTGATCGCCATGCAGGCAGGACAAACAATATGTGCAGAATCAGTCACGTTTCTCTCCTCGACCAGGGTTCGTCACAGGTCAGTAGTGGCAGATACCATACAAATCAACTCTCAGACGCCGAGTCGCTTGCGCGGATTGTAAGGGAGCTCACGCTCCATCTTCCGGTAAAGTTCCTGTGCAGCTTC
>JASFPB010000278.1:0-3442 GCA_050116235.1 Chromatiales bacterium
CACCGACTGAAAGCACTCGCGCGTGGGCGCTCTGCTTGGCGCGGCGACGAATCAGCTCGGCATCGGCCGGACTATCGATCACGGGTGATGTGTCAGGCGGGCAGATGACGGTCGTGACTCCGCCACTTGCCGAGGCAATCGTTTCAGAAATGATCGTACCCTTGTGCTCGAGTCCCGGTTCTCGCAGTCGTGCATTGAGGTCGATTACTCCCGGGATGACAAGCTTGTCGGCAGCATCGATCCGCACATCCGCATCGAAGCCCTCGGGAGACTTTCCGATCGCGACAATTTTCTCATCGACAATGCAGATATCCCCCGTCGTGTCGAGATCGTTGGCAGGATCAAGCAAGCGTCCGCCAGCGATGAGTATCCTTGTCATGACGTTTCACCCCTCGGCTGCATGGTCATGGAAAGGATCGCCATGCGAATGGCAATGCCATAAGAGACCTGATGGAGGATGACCGACTGGTTGCCGTCCGCGACGACTGTCTCCATTTCGACGCCGCGGTTGATTGGCCCGGGGTGCATCACGATAGCATCTGGCGAGGCCAGTTTGAGTCTGGATTCCGTGAGTCCGTAACGCTGGAAAAATTCATGCTCCGAGGGCAGCAGCGCGCCCGTCATGCGCTCCTTTTGAAGGCGCAGCATGATAATGACATCAGCATCCGTAATCCCCTCGTCGATGTCATTGAAGACATGAACACCAAGACTCTCCCGGGTGTCTATCGGCAGGAGAGTCTTCGGCCCGACGACCCGGACTTCGGATACACCGAGCGTATTCAGCGCAAGAATCTGGGATCGGGCCACGCGTGAATGAAGGATGTCGCCAATGATTGCGACCTTCAGTGGCGTGAAATCGCCTTTATGCTGCCGGATCGTGAACATGTCGAGCATAGCCTGGGTCGGATGGGCATGTTGCCCGTCTCCGGCGTTGATGATGCTGACACCTGGCTGTGCATGCCTGGCAAAGAAATGTGCCGTTCCGCTCTCACTATGCCGGATGACGAACATGTCGACATGCATGGCCTCGAGGTTCCTGAGCGTGTCGAGCAGGGATTCACCCTTGGACGTTGCGGAGGTATCGATATTGAGATTGAGGACATCGGCCGAGAGACGTTTCGCGGCGAGTTCGAAAGTTGTCCGGGTACGTGTGCTGTTCTCGAAGAAGAGATTGGCAACAGCCTTGCCACGCAGCGCCGGAACTTTTTTGACGGATCTGTCGCCGAGGTTGAGAAAAGACTCGGCTGTATCCAGGATACGGATGAGATGTTCGCGGCTCAGTCCCTCGATGGAGAGAAAGTGCCGCATCTTGTTGTTATCGTCGAGTTGCAGATTGGCAGCGCTCATGAGCTTCGATTATCTCACCGGTGCGTGCCGATGACCAGTTCAAGTGTCTCCGGGCCTGTCAGTTTGATCTGTTCCTGCGGCTGCAGTGTCACTTCAACACCGATAACATTGGCCTCGACAGGAAGTTCCCGACCACTACGCTCCACAAGCGCTGCGAGCGTGACGGAGCGGGGACGTCCGTAATCAAAAATTTCGTTCAGCGCGGCCCGGATCGTGCGGCCTGTGTGCAGCACATCATCGACGAGGACGATATGGCGGTCATCAACCTCGAAATCGATTGTCGACGGGCGTACCTCGGGATTCAGTCCGATCCGGGTGAAATCATCGCGATAGAAGGAAATATCGATCATTCCGAGTGGTTCGTCGATATCCAGGGTCTGGTGCAGATGTTCGGCGACCCAGATGCCGCCTGTGCGGATGCCGATCATCGCAACATCTGAACGCCCCCTGTTTTTGAGGAATTGATCGAGCTTTGTCGCCATGCCGTCGATGACGCTCAGAATAGCCTCGTGGCCCATGAAAAAATTGGTTTGTGTGGTCATTGGTTCAACCAGGTTTCCAGAATGATTGCTGCTGCAATTGCGTCGTTGCGGCCTTCGGATGTGAACTTGGGTCCCGTGTAACGTCCGGCCTCGATCGATGTCAGAGTCTCATCGATGAAATGAACGGGAAGATGATACCGGCCCTGCAACTGGCGTGCGAATTTTTTCACAGGTCCCATGATCGCGTTATCTGATCCATCGGTGTCAACAGGATAGCCGACCACAAGCGCGGCGGGCTTCCACTCATTGATCAACGCGCTGATGCCCTCCCAGTCCGGTCGGGTATTGTCTGAATCGAGCGTGGTGAGTGGTGTAGCGGTGCCGGTAAGTGTCTGGCCAACTGCAACCCCGATACGCCTTGTGCCGTAATCAAATCCCAGCAGGGTCTCAGGCATGGCCTGTGTCGGTGCTCAGGAGCGCAAGGTCGATTCCGAGTTCTGCGGCTGCGGCATTCCAGCGCTCCTCGGGTGGCAGGTCGAAAATAATAGCCTCGTCTGCAGGCACTGCCAGCCATGCATTATCGGCAAGCTCCTGCTCGAGCTGGCCGCTGCCCCAGCCGGCATAACCAAGAGCGATCAGGCTGCGCTCCGGTCCCGTGCCGGATGCGATGGAAACGAGAATATCCCGTGAGGTCGTTACACTGATGCCATCCTTGACACGTAATGTCGAGTCCCACTCGGTGTCATTGTCGTGCAGTACGAAGCCCCGCTCGCCGTTCACCGGACCGCCCAGGTAGATCGGGTTGTCCGGTATGCCCGAGGCTTTCTCATCGATGTCCAGCTGTTCCAGGATTTCACTGACCGGTATGCTCAGGGGGTTGTTGATGACAATACCCATCGCGCCATCCTCAGAGTGTTCGCAGATGTAGGTGACGCTCTTTTCGAAGTTCGGGTCCTGCAGGCCGGGCATTGCGATCAGGAAGTGGTTGGTCAGATTTGTGAGAGCCATGGTGGCCTAGTCAACCTCGATCTTTTTGGTCTCTTCGAGAAAACGCCATGTTCTGATGATATCCAGAATATCGGTCTTTTGGCGAATTTCCTCCGGAAAGGGCGGAAAAGGGGCTGCCAGGGTGGCGATTTTCATGGCCGACTCATTGATCAGGGAGGAGTCGGCATGTCGCAAGAGGCGTATTTTCTCGATGGATCCATCCTGGCGAACGGCGATGTGAACAACGACATCGCCCATGTGTCCTCTGGGATAGTTCAGGTTTCCGACACGTTCGATCTTGCGGCGCCAGCTCTCCATGTATGCGGCATAGATATGCTCTCTCGTGGAAGCATTAATCGCTTTCCTGCGTGGTCGCTGGGCGTAGGCAACGGTCTTGTCGTCGATCTCAGCTTCCAGCCGTGTGATTTCCTGCTGGAGATCCGCGAGCAGTTGTGAAGGAGAAGGTGTTTGTTCTTTCTCGAGCTCCTCTGCAGCTTCCAGAATCCTGAAGGTCGAGACTGTGCGGACTGCCAGGCGGGGTGGCTCGTTCGGCTTGACGAGCTGATCGAACTCTTCCGGTGGGGAGAATTCCGAACTCGTCTGATCTGCTGTCTGCAGGTCGACTG
>JASFPB010000279.1:0-3431 GCA_050116235.1 Chromatiales bacterium
TTGATCCAGCGATAACTCCCCCTCTGCATCCAGCCCTTCCCGGCCGACAGACTGGAAAACAAGCCGCTTTGTGTCATCGTCACTGGTGGCTGCCTCGGCATTGAAATCTCCAAGTGAGAGATCGCCTGCAGCCAGGTTGCCGAGCGTAAAGGTTCCCTCGATTTCCAGCAAGCTGCCCTGTTGCACGACAAGAGACTCAATGAGTCCGGACAACTCACCGCGTAGCGCCATCACCGAGGCCTGCGGCAGGTAGCGGCCGACAGCGGAGAGATTACCATCGATCGTGGCGTTCGAGATGTTGATCTGCCCTGTGAGTGCATATCCAATGTCTGCCCGGGCATTGATCGGTCCATCCAGTTGCACGGCAGCACTCCATTGACCGAGCAAAAGTCTGAGCGGTCTTGCTTCCCACTCAAGCTCTCCGGCATAAATGTTGCCATAGAAAACTGAACTTGCACGACCTCGCCAGAGTGTCCCCTCGACGCCATTCAGCTTCAGATCAGTTACCTGCGTGCTTACAAGGGGAAGCAGAAGGTTCGCCGGCAGCCGGATAATGAGAAAAAGCAGATAGGCCGCGATCGCGATCGCAACGAGACGTTTGGACATGACGGATCAGCGTGCCAGTGTCAGCTGGGCATTCACGAGTCCGGCATCACTGCCAGGTTCGATAGTGGCATTCGCCACGCGGATATCAAAACTGCTCTGAAGATGTTCCAGCCGATCCATGAGATTGATGAAGTTCACATCTCTCAGCGTCAGATTGAGACGCGTCTCGCCTTGCGGTCTTACCTGAACTGGCGTGATATTTTTCGTACGCATCTCCGAGGTCACCCGCGCGATAAGTGTGCGGCTGTCCTTCTTCTGCGAGGCCGGACCGGCAAGTACTCTCGAGCGCGCTTCGGCTGCGCGGGATTGCATCCATTCGTAGTCACTTGCTTTTTCAGCGACCGACTCGCGCAAAGTCTCGTTGGTATTCATTAGCGGGCTGACAACGAGCATGTAGAGAAGAGAGAGAAAGACAATCGCTGCAGCTGCAATCACCATGCGGCGTTCGCGTTCGGCAAGTGAGTCAAGCCATGCTTTCATGTCTTTCCTCCGTTACGGGAGACGACAATGCGTCCGCGCACTTTGCCATTATCGTTCGTGACAGCCTTCAGATCCGCCTGTGTCGAGGCCGCGATGAGCTTTTGCTGCAGTTTTTCGAGCTGCTCGATACTTGAGGTTTCGAGATCAACCTCGATTGCATTACCGGCATAGCGCAGCCGCGTGATTGAAGTCTGGCTGTCGGTAAGAAACTCCTTGCCACTGACAAGGATGACAGAGATGAAGTTGTTACTGTCGCCGTTTCCGCTTCCCATGGCAGCAAGCTTCTTGCGCATGGCATCTGCAGCGTAGCCGTTTGGTTTTTCGTTGAAAATCTTCTCGTAGAGTGCCTGCATGGATGCATTGAGGCGGTCGTTCTCTCTGGCAAGCATCGTGTTATCGACCGCGACGTTTACGAGGTAAACAATGAGTGCAATAACAGCGATCCCGGCAGCCATGCTCCATTGCCGTAAAAGATCGCGCATTGGCCTTGCAATCTGGAATTCACCCTGCAGCAGGTCGATCAGTGAATCAGATTTGTCGAGACAGTAGCGTGCCATCACGGCCAGGGCTTCAGAATCTCCACCCATCGCGGACTCGCCTTCGATCTCCTCATCGGGCGAAAAGTTGTAGACTCTGAGCTTTGGTGCCTGCTCGCTGTCATGCTGTTGCCTGTAGAGTTCCTTCTCTGTCGTCAAGAGTTCGGGCATGGCGATGACGTCCATGGCATACCCATCGGTCAGGGTTTTTCTCAGAAGCGCATGTTCTCGCTGGACAAAAAGGGACCAGCTGTCCGGCTCCCATGGCACTGCAAGGATCTGGGGCACTAGCATGACTGATTCAAAACGATGCTGCGTAATCAAGTCGTGCAGTCGCTGCACGAGATCTCTCTCGATCACAGCCGCCAGTTGCGTACCACTCTCCCTGTCGATCGTACGGTGGGCAAAATGCATCTGCTCGATATCGCTTGCGACCTCCTCCTCGAGTGCATAAGGAAGAGCAGCCGAGATCTGGCCTTTGCTCTTGGCCATGATGCTGGTTTTGTGCAGGACGACAGAAGAGGCAGGAAGTATGAGCACCAGACGGGATGAGGCAGCTTCTGCGAGGAGCCCTGACAACTCTCCCCGTTGTGCCTGTCCTGCAGGTGTACGCTCGTTGAAGCGCAACCAGAGACAATCCTGCAGCTGGTCATCGAAAAGTTGAAGAAAGTAGGTAACGTTCATGCAGGTGCCCTGTCTCTGCTACCACTGTTGCCCGTAGCTACGCATAATCACTCGTGCATTCTCTTCTCCACGCTCGACGATGTGTTGCATTTGCATCACGAGATCGCCGAATTCAGCTCTTGTGGATATCTGGAAGAAATTTGATTTTACATCAAGTGGCCAGCCGGATGCGTCGAAGTTTTCCTGGATATTCAGAAACGACTGTATGAATGCGAGCACCTCTTCCCTGCTCGTAAAGGGCCCTGATGAGCGAATCTCGTCTGCAAGCGCAGAACCCACCGGATCTGTGCCATCACCAAGGCAATTGAGTAACTCTTCGCTGGCCGTGTTGACATTGATCATGAATGCCGGATTCTCCCCCTCTGCTTGCTGAGTCGGCATCGGAACTGCCGTCACATAGGGCAGCAGTGCCTCGTAGATATCGTAGTTCATGCCCTTCAGCAGCAATAGTTCGGAGGGCGATGTCAGCGGTCTGGAGGCTGTTCTGTATGAAGGATCTGCAGAGAGATAATCAAGATCTTCGGCCCCCCTGTTGTTATGAATCTCCTGGTTTGGATCGATCCAGTCAACCAGCGCGCTGGCAATCGTTTCAGGGTCACTCTCCGGTTTCGTATACCGACCAAGGAGACAGGTCAGGATGTTAAAAGCAACAGGGTTGACACCTGTGTTGCTATAGACGGTATTGAGATTCAAACGGCCCTGCAGGTCGAGGATCTGACCCGATACAATTCCGCCGTCAGCCGAGACAGGTGGCAGCACGCGTGCCCAGTCCTCCAGCAGGCTGTCTTCTTCGCGTTCCTGCCGTTTGTCATCGATGAGCACCTCGAGTCCCCAGGTCTCGAGTGCCAGCAGGTGCATGAATGCCTGGTTGCCATGCAGGAGATTTGCAGTCCGGCGTACTGAATATTGCTGGTCGACAACCACGGTCGCACCGATACCGGCCACGATCGCGATCACAATCATCACCGAAACCAGCGCCACACCATGATTCCTGCACCTGTTCATGAGCGACCAACACCCGGGATCATCACTGTAAAACTGCCGTAGTCCTCGATTTCCATGAGAACTCTTACCGCGCGGGGCAATGTGTCAAGTCCGGGTAGTGCCTGACTGTCAGACTCCTCT
>JASFPB010000280.1:0-3428 GCA_050116235.1 Chromatiales bacterium
GCATCGGCACGACACTCTGCTGGCAATCGAGCGAGCGTGCCAGATCGATGATATCTGCGACGACAGCCGAGGCTGTCGGCAGGGAGCCTGCCCCGGCACCGTAATAGAGTGTCGGTCCAACCATGTCACCCTTGACGAGCACAGCGTTCATGACACCATCGACGTTGGCCAGCAAACGCTTGTGGGGAATCAGTGTCGGGTGCACGCGCAACTCCACTCCCTTCTCCGTGCGTCGCGCAATACCGAGGTGCTTGATGCGGTAACCGAGCTCTCCGGCATAAGCGACATCCCGGGGCTCGATTTTCGTAATACCCTCGGTGTAGGTCTCATCGAATTTGAGTGGCATGCCAAATGCCAGCGAGCCGAGAATGGCAAGCTTGTGGGCTGCATCGATCCCCTCGACGTCAAAAGTCGGATCGGCCTCGGCATAGCCGAGTGCCTGCGCTTCGCCGAGCACGTCGGCAAACTCCCGCCCCTTGTCGCGCATTTCGGTCAGGATGAAATTTCCGGTACCGTTGATGATGCCGGCAAGCCACTCGATCCGGTTGCCGGCCAGTCCCTCGCGGAGGGATTTGATAATCGGGATGCCGCCAGCGACCGCTGCCTCGAAAGCAACCGTGACGCCCTTGTCACGGGCTGCGGCGAAGATCTCCTCACCGTGCATCGCGATGAGCGCCTTGTTGGCAGTGACAACGTGCTTGCCGTTGGCAATGGCCTCGAGCACGAATTCGCGCGCGGGCGAATAGCCGCCGATGAGTTCAACGACAATATCCACGTCCGGATCCCTGAGCACCTTGCCGGCGTCATCGTGGATAGTGACACTCTCCAGGCCATCAAGTCCGCTCGGGTCATAGGATTTGGCCGCAGCGCAATGCACACGGATGTCCATTCCTGTACGCCGGCTGATCTCGTCAGCGTTCCTGACAAGTACATTGAGAGTGCCGCCGCCGACTGTTCCAAGACCCAGTAATCCGATGTTTACAGTTTTCAAAATCAACTCCTCAGGAAAGAATGCCGTCCTTGCGAAACATATCCTTGATGCCACGCAACGCCTGGCGTGTACGATGCTCGTTCTCGATCAGGCTGAAACGCACGTGGTCATCGCCGTGCTGGCCAAATCCGATGCCCGGAGAAACGGCAACCTTTGCATCGGTTATCAGCTTCTTGGAAAATTCGAGCGAACCCATCGACTGGTAGGCTTCCGGGATCCTCGCCCAGACAAACATGGTCGCCCTGGGCTTCTCAACCTGCCAGCCGAGCGCATTGAGCCCGTCGCAGAGAACGTCACGGCGCTTCTGGTACATGTCACGGATTTCCATTACGCAATCCTGGGGACCTTCGAGCGCCGCAATCGCGGCGACCTGGATCGGCGTAAAGGTGCCATAGTCGAGATACGACTTGATCTTCGCGAGCGCTCCAACCAGGACAGGATTGCCGACCATGAAGCCGACGCGCCATCCCGGCATGTTGTAGCTTTTTGAAAGCGAGAAAAACTCGACCGCAATCTCCTTGGCCCCCGGCACTTGCAGGACAGACGGCGCCTTGTAGCCGTCGAAAACGATGTCCGCGTAGGCGATGTCATGGATCACCCAAATGTTGTGCTCTTTGGCGATGGCAACAACACGCTCGAAGAAATCGAGGTCCACGCACTGGGTCGTCGGATTACCCGGAAAATTGAGTACGAGCATCTTGGGACGCGGCCATGATTCAACGATTGCCTTCTCGAGTTCCTCGAAGAAGTCGACACCGGGAACCAGTGGCACGTGGCGGACGTCTGCACCGGCAATGACAAAACCGTAGGGATGGATGGGATAGGCCGGGTTAGGGACAAGAACCGAGTCACCCGGCCCCAGGCAGGCCAGCGCCAGGTGGGCGAGACCCTCT
Source organism: Chromatiales bacterium (assembly GCA_050116235.1). GTDB lineage: Bacteria > Pseudomonadota > Gammaproteobacteria > Chromatiales > Chromatiaceae > Sva-25. The sequence goes on from JASFPB010000280.1 coordinate 1,885, forward strand.
TTCGAACCGATTGAGACGATGGCCTCTGTCTCGAAATCAAGATCCACATCGTAGCGGTCCTTGTACCAGTTGCAGATCGCCCGGCGCAGGCGCGGAATCCCTTTCGATTGCGAGTAGCGATGCGTGTCGCGACGCTGCGCGACCTCGACGAGCTTGTCGACGATGTGCTTCGGGGTTGGCTGGTCCGGGTTCCCCATGCCGAAGTCGATAATGTCTTCGCCCTGAGCCCGCGCTTTCGCCTTGAGTTCGTTCACGATCGCGAAAACATATGGCGGCAGCCGCTTGATACGGCGGAACTCTTCCATTTCGGACGTGGACACAGGGACCTCTTGGTACAATGAACTGAAACGCGACAAGCTACCGTAAAACAGGCATCACAGCAACAGATCCAATGAAATTTAGCGAGGACAAAAGCAACGCTTTGCTCATCAGCGCCTATCGCCCCGGAGAGATCGATGTCGGTGGTGAAACCTGGCGCCGGAGCATTCTCATACACACCGGGAAATGTATTGCCTGGAAGATTGAAACCATCACCGATTTGAGTGCCGGTCATCTGGCCGATATTCTCTCCTTCAGGCCCGATATCCTGCTGCTGGGGAGCGGCCCTCAACAGCAGTTTCCCGACATCGAGAGCTATGCCGAATTACTGGCATGCAAAATCGGCGTCGAAATCATGGATTCCGCTGCTGCTGCACGCACCTACAATGTTCTCGTCAGCGAAGGCCGCAAGGTGATGGCCGGCATCATCATCTAGTTAGCGAGGCAGGGGCTGGCAGAGGTTCTTCACATGTTCTACAATAGAACCTGTCAAGAACAGGGAGGAAGATCCCGATGAGTTCCATACTGACCAGACGACAACAGGAAATTTATGACTTTCTCGTCGAGAACGCACAGAAATTTCCGCACCCCCCGACCCTGTCAGAACTTTGCAAGGCCATGAATCTCAGTTCCCGCGGCTCCATGCACAAGCAGGTCCAGGCACTCATCGAGGCAGGGCTTGTCGAACCCATGAACGGCCAGCGCCGCGGCATCCGCCTGACCCGGACCGAGATCGCGAATCCTGACGCGTCCACTTCAGAGGGCATCCCGTTTCTCGGTAAAATCGCGGCTGGCCAGCCTCTCGAGGCCGTGACAGACCAGCAACGCATGCAGATCCCCGCATGGATAACGGGAGATCGTCAGAACTGCTACATCCTCTCCGTCAGTGGCGACTCGATGATCGAGGAAGGCATCCTTGACGGCGATCTTGTCATCATCGAGCAGACCTCTACTGCGCGCAACGATGAGATCGTGGTCGCGCTCGTCGATGAATCAGAGGTCACCCTGAAACGCATCGAGCAAAAACCGGGGGAGGTCACACTGCACCCCGCCAACAGCGAGATGCAACCAATGCACTACTCACCTGACCGGGTTCGCATCCAGGGCAGGCTCGTCGGGCAACTGAGAACCTACCACTAGAAATCCATACAGAAAAAACCCGGCATGGTGTGCCGGGTTTTTCAACCTTATATGATCGCCAGTGATCAGTTTTTCGACTTGTCGAC
>JASFPB010000281.1:0-3421 GCA_050116235.1 Chromatiales bacterium
GATTCTAAAGCGATTGCCGACGCCATGGAAGAGAGGTAGGCCTGTTCTACCTCACGGAGAACTGCCTGACTGACCTTGCCAGTGCATGCAGCTGCTTTTTTGTGTCCTCTTCCCGGTAGCGGATCCTGATGTACTGGCGGATGACCTCGCCGGCTCTCTCCTGCAGATCGGGGCGTTTGTTGCTAATGCGCTCCAGGTAATCGAGCGGGCCTTCATTGGGGTGACGCGCGAGGCCGATAGCTGAAAGTTTTCGGGAAAAGCGCTGGTAGAGTCGTGTTGCAGGATCGGGCAGCTCCCTGTTGAGACGCATGACAAGGAGAGTAAAGAGCAGCACCATGATGGTTGCAGCAAGTATGGCGATCGTCATCAGGACCGGCCGCGAGAGCCTGTCGAGACCGAACATCGAGAGCAGGTTGCGCTGGCGTTTCTGGTCGAAATTGACAACCCAGCGTTGCCAGTTCAGCTGGACAGAGTCGACGAGCCATTTCGCCTGTGAGCCAAGGCGGGACAGCAGTCCCTTGTCATCAGTGCGAAACAGCAGGCGACCATCGTTTGCAGTGTCTGCAAGATCGAAGGTGCGCTCGACACGTTCCGGTGCTACGGCTGCTGTCGGATCAATACGCACCCATCCGCTTTGCTCGAGCCAGACTTCGGCCCAGGCATGCGCATCGGATTGTCGCACCCGCAGGAAGTTGCCGATCGGATTGTATTCCCCGCCCTGGTAGCCGGTCACGATCCTGGCGGGGATGCCGGCTGCGCGCGCCAGGGTAACAAAGCTGCTTGCGTAGTGCTCGCAGTAACCGCGCCGGGTTTCGAAGAGGAACTCGTCAACCGGGTTGTTGCCCAGCAGGGGCGGACGGAGCGTGTAGATGAATGGCTCCCGGTTGAAGTGCCCGAGTACCCTGTTGATGAAATCTTCATCGCGCGCGCTTTCCTGCCGCAGCTCCAGCGCGAAGTCGCGCACGCGTTGAGTCGTCCGCTCGGGAAGCTGCAGGGCGCGGAATGCATCATCATCACTGAACTCGCTGTTGATGAAGTCGGTGCTCGATGAGATGGAGTATTGCAGTGTGTCTGTAATGGGCTTCTCGGCAATCAGCCGGAAATCGCGTGTCAGGTTCGTGTTGTCGGGCAGGCTCGCAGGCAGGTCGAGCGCGAATAGCCAGGGCTGGTCGCTCGCTTCCATGACAACGTCATACTCGATGAAGTCCGACACGAGTTCGTACCCTGCCGGCGCCTGCTCCTGCAGGGGGCCGGTCGTCCAGTTTTTGCCGTCGCTTTCCCAGAGTACCGGGCCGCGCCAGTAGAGTTCCCGCTGTTCGGGTACCTGGCCCTTGAAGGTCACCCTGAAGGCTGTCGCACCGGACTGGCTCAGCTGGCTGATGGTGCCGAGGCTGATGGAGTCACTCAGCCCCGTGACGCCGATGCTTTCATGGCTCGTGATCTCCCACAGGGGGGAGGCCAGCCTCGGGAAGAGGTAGAAGAGAATGATCGTGACTGGAATGGCCGGAAGGATAATCCCGCCCAGTGTGCGCAGGTTGGTGGGTATCGCCCTTTCCGGTTCGTCCCTGTTGAGGACCGTGAGCAGCAGGATCAGCAGGATCATCACCAGGATGAGATAAAGCGTGAAGAGCAGGCCGTTCTCGAACAGGAACTGGGTTGCGATGGTGAAAAAGGCGATGAAGGTCACAACATAGATATCCCTGCGCTTGTTGACCTCGAGAATCTTGAGCCCGAAGAGTGTCACGAGGAATGCAACCCCGGGCTGGGTTCCTATCGGGAGGCTGTATTCGCTGTAGACGAGCAGGATGCCGACAACCAGCAAAGGCAGCATGAGCCATTTTCGAATGGCGACCTGTGAGGGTTTTTGCAGGATCAGCCGGATACCGGTGATGGCAAGGAAGAACAGCATGACCGAAATTTCGATATGCCAGAAGTGTGGCAGGACCGACGCAATCATCAGCGCGATCGCAGTGATCAGGATCGGCCGGGAGAGCGGACGGTCGTGCAGTCTTTCATTCATTGCCATCGAGTCCGTAGAGTGCCAGGGCCGTCAGGCACTGGAGCTCGTGTTGTTTACCGCGCGAGGGCTCGATCTCCTTGCCAGGCAATCTCAGGCTGTAATCCATGCGCATCTCGCTGGCATCGAGTATGGAGCGGCTGAGAAGGCGTAACCGCGCTTCGGTGCCGACATCAGGCAGCGCATCCCAGTCGAGGCAAAGCTGATCGGCCTTGTTGCCCCCGAACAGCTTGCAGTAGAGACCGCGTTCGCGTGCGGCAATTTTCCAGTCGACATGTTGCAGCGGGTCGCCGTCACGATAATAGCGGTGGCCGATGAAGTCATCTGCACCACGTCCGAAATCGCCGGATTCTGTTCCGCTCTCATCGGGAGTCATCAATCTGGTGACCTCTTTTGCCGGGCTCGGGAAGACAATGCACTGCTGGCCTGTCTCCAGGTAGCACCAGGCGTGGAAGAGTCCGAGCGGGTAGTCAGTTTGCAGCCTGATCCTGCCGGCACGGAGAATGCCGCGCTGTTGTGCGGGCAGCCTGATACCCAGTGTCGAGTCGCTGTTGCCGTCGATATCTGCAACGGATCCCGCGGTTTTTCCTGATGCACTGCTCATGGCGAGTCCGGGGCGGGATCGCTTGCGCGCATTGTGCAAGCGCAGCATGAAATGCGCCGGGTTCCCTGCAAAAACAGCTTCAGTGGTGAGCGGGGTGATCCTCACGCCGGCGAGGTTCCACCAGGTCAGCACCATGCTCACGAGTCCGATGCTGGCGAGGAAGAAGCCGGTCAGGAATCCGAGATTGCTGGCCGAGTTGATGGAAGCGATCAGGATGACGACGACAAGGAGTGTATAGAGCAGCCCGTAGCGGGTCGGGAGGATGTAGACCTGGCGGGGTGCAATGGTGATCGTGCCCTGCCTGTCGGTATGACCGACCCGGGCGAAACGTTGCAGGTCAGGAATCAGCGCCCTGGCAGTCATGGAACCGGAACGGTATCCAGAATATGTTGCCCGATATCTCCACCTGAACGGCCTTCGAGATCCCTGATGCGGTGGGAGACAACAGCAGAGAGCACGGCCTGGACATCTTCCGGAAGAACTTCATGACGCCCCTCCATGAGTGCCCACGCCCGGGCGGAGGAGAGCAGGGCAATGCCTGCCCGCGGTGAAAGGCCATGCTCGAATCGCGCTGTCGTCCGTGTGAAATCGATCAGGGACTGGACATAGTCGAGCAGGGCGGGTGCAACATGAATACCGCGCGTCTCGGCTTGCAGGCTTTTCAGCTGGTCCGGGTCGATCACGACGGGCAGTTCCTGGATGCGGGACCTGGGATCATCGCCTGTCAGGATGGAGCGTTCCGAGGCGGCATCCGGGTAACCGAGCGCGATACGCATCATGAAGCGGTCAAGCTGGGATTC
>JASFPB010000282.1:0-3405 GCA_050116235.1 Chromatiales bacterium
AAGGAGTCACCTGATGGCTGCGGAATCCCCTGCGCCGAAAAAGAAAACCGCCAAGAAAGTCGCGAGCAAAAAGACAGCAAAGAAGGCAGCCACAAAGAAAAAGGTTGTCGCCAAAAAGAAGGCTGCACCGAAAAAGGCCGCTCCGAAAAAGAAGGTCGTGGCAGCAAAGGCCCCGGCGGCATCATCCGGCAAGCCCAGGATCACATCAGAAGAACGGCTGGCGCTCATCAGCAAGGGTGCCTATCACATCTCCATGAAACGCAATCCCTGCGATGGCGACATGGAGGGTGACTGGGTGGCGGCAGAGGCCGTGATCGATATGCTCTTCGAGAGCGATTAGGGCATCGGGCAGGTCAGCCTGCCACGAGCACAACCTGTCTGTCCCAGATGCGGGCCCAGATCTTCTCCAGCAAGCTCCAGTCGCGGTTCGCTTGCAACTGCACCGGCCTGATCGGGCTGGCATGCGGATTTCCGAGTTCGGCGACTGCAAAACTGAAGACATAGTCGGGCTCATAGCCCATGCGCAGGTCGCTGATGACGACCCGGTTTCCCTCATTTCTGACAGAATAGAAGCCCTTGCTGAACCACTGCAGGCGCTGCGTGTTCCAGTCATCCTCGAGGCCCGCGAGCAGGCTCTTTTCGCTGGGATAGTGGCTGAAGCGGATGTTGTTATCACCATCCAGCACCGAGTAGTAGCCTTCGTAGTACCCGTTTTCGTCCATGACGACAGCACGCCACAGCAGGGAGTTGAAGGGCGCAGGTGTGGTGAAGACTGCACGGTGCTCGATCTGCTGCTGCTGCAGCGCATCCTCGACCTGGGCATCGACGTGAAGCTTTGCGCCCGCGGTCCAGGCGAGGTAGAGCGTGCTGATGACGAGCGCCGCGCTATTCCAGGCATAGCCACGGTTTCTGCTCACCAGCGCGATAATGATGCCGGCAAGCAGGGGCAGGGTGTAGAGCGGATCGATAATGAAGATCGTCGACAGGGCAACTGGCGTGTTGTCGATCGGCCAGAAGATCTGGGTGCCGTAGGTCGTGAAACTGTCGAGCAATACATGCGTGGCGAAGACTGCGTAGATCATGAACGCCCAGCGTTTCGTCAGGTCACGATGTTGCGGATGGATACGGTTGACGAGCCAGACCAGCAGGGGCGTCAGCAATGCCAGCACGAACAGTGAGTGGCTTGCTGCGCGGTGGTAGGTAAAGTCCATGACGACATTGCCGAGTGGCACGAAGACGTCCAGATCAGGCAGCGTGCCGAAAATGCCGCCCCAGAGCAGCGCCTTGCGGCCGATCTGCCTGCCCATCACTGCCTCGCCGACGGCGGCGCCCAGTGCGATTTGGGTGAGTGTGTCCATGGCTGAGTTAAGACCGCGTTGCTACATCTGAATCTAGACAAGATCTGTCCATTCTTCCGGATTCTCAAGTGTACAGGCCTGAATACCTGTTCAAAAACCTGACCTCTCTTCAGGTCAGAAGCAGTAATCCCCAGACACTCGCGGCCAGCACGAGCGAGAAGAGAACCGCAGCAGACCCGATATCCTTGGCCCTGCCCGAAAGCTTGTGTCTTTCCGGTCCGATGCGGTCGATGGCCGCCTCGACAGCGGAATTGAGCAGTTCCGTCAGCGGCACGATCATCCAGCTTCCGACGAGCACAGCGCGCTCCAGGCCCGTTTCGCCGAGCCAGATCCCGAGCGGGATGACGACAATCGAAGCATAGACTTCCTGTCTGAATGCCTCCTCGTGCTTGAAGCAGGCACGGAAGCCTTTCATCGAGAAACGAAAGGCGTTGACGAGCCGTCGGATGCCTTTGGCATTCTGGTAGGCCATCTAGCTGTTATCCGGCTGCCACCGCAAGTCAAGTTCGCGCGCTGCGCGCACATCGTCGAGCCTGCGCACCGGTTGTGTATGCGGTGCAGACTTGACCATCTCGGGCTGGCTCTTCGCCTCCTCGAGAATCTTCGCCATGACTTCCGCGAAGTACTCCACTGCTTCAGGGGACTCGGTCTCCGTCGGTTCGATGAGCAGACACTCGGGCACGAGCAGCGGGAAGTAGGTGGTGGGTGCATGGACGCCGTAATCGAGCATGCGCTTGGCGAAATCCATGGCGTTGACGCCGAGATCCTTTGCCTGTTTCTTCAGCGTGATGATGAACTCATGGCTCGCGCGGCGCTCCGGGTAAGCCGCATCGAAGCCGGCATCGGTCAGCAGTTTCATGAGGTAGTTGGCATTGAGCGTGGCGTACTCGGCGACACGCGTCATGCCGTCGCGACCGTGCAGCAAAGCGTAAACATAGGCGCGCAGCAGGACGCCGGCGTTACCGGCGAAGGCCGAGAGCTGGCCGATGCTTTGCGGGCGATCTTCCTGCGTGAGCCAGCGGTAGCTGTCGCCGTCAAAGTCGACCATGGGGACAGGCAGGAAGGGGACGAGGCGTTCGCTGACGCCGACCGGACCTGCTCCTGGACCGCCGCCACCGTGCGGTGTCGAGAAGGTCTTGTGCAGGTTCATGTGGATGACGTCGAAACCCATATCGCCCGGGCGTACCTTGCCGAGGATGGCGTTGAGGTTCGCGCCATCATAGTAGAGCAGACCGCCGGCTTCGTGCACGAGTCGTGCGATCTCGCTGATGCTGCGCTCGAAGACGCCGACAGTCGAGGGGTTGGTGAGCATGATGCCGGCCGTTTGTGGGCCGAGGACGGATTTCAGTGCCTCGATATCGACATCGCCATCGCTCTTTGTCGGGATCTCCCTGACCTTGTAGCCGCACATGACGGCCGTTGCCGGGTTGGTCCCGTGGGCGGCATCGGGGACGATGATCTCGTTGCGCTCCGTGTCACCGCGCGCCTCGTGGTAGGCGCGTATCATGGCGACACCCGTGAATTCACCCTGCGCACCGGCTGCGGGCGTCAGCGAGACCTCCTTCATACCGGTGACTTCCCTGAGGATGTTCTGCAAGTCGTACATGCAGGCGAGGAAGCCCTGGCTGTGGTTGTCGGGCGCATAGGGATGGCGGCCCAGGAAACCCGGCAGCATCGCCAGCGTGTTGCAGGCGCGCGGATTGTGTTTCATGGTGCAGGAACCAAGCGGGTAGAAGTTGGTGTCGATCGAGAAGTTCTTCTGCGATAGCCGGGTGTAGTGGCGCACGACTTGCATCTCGGAGACCTCCGGCAGGCCGGCCGTCTCCTTGCGGCGCAATTCGGCCGGAATGGCATCGAGTCCGGCCTTCTTTCTGGGCGCCTGCGCCGTGGCGCGGCGTCCCGGTTGTGACTGTTCGTAGATCAGCATCTTGTTACTTCTGTTGTGGTTCGTTGCGTAGTGAAGCGGTACCGCCAGGGCAGGGCGACAGGGGCAGGTTTCCTGCCCCTCAGCCGATGGCATTCATGGCCGCGTCATAGTCTGGCTCTT
>JASFPB010000283.1:0-3384 GCA_050116235.1 Chromatiales bacterium
ATGCTTGGACTGGGCTTCCGGGCCTTTTCGGTCGACGCGGCCTATATTCCGTACCTTGCATCGATAGTAAGCAAGACGCATCTCAACGAGGCGAGTGTGCTGGCGAGAGAGGTCTGCCAAATGAAGACGAGTTCGGCCGTCAGAACGCTGCTGGGTGTCGATGCGGCACCGTCTGTAACATGAGACCATCAAGAGGCGGGCCACACATCCAAACCGGAGATTGATATGCCCTCAATGACAAGGCGACAGCAATTCACGGGCCTGATTGGCTGGTTCATCCTGAGTTTTGCGGTTTCTGCCGTTGGCGCCATTGCGTCGATCGAGGCCAGAAGCTTCTATGCCGGGCTTGAGCAGCCTGACTGGGCACCTCCCGGATGGCTTTTTGGTCCGGTCTGGACACTGCTTTTTGCCCTGATGGCCATCGCGGCCTGGCTGGTTTGGCGGAATGGCGGCTTTCGCACAAATCGTATCGCGCTTTCGTTGTTTCTCACCCAGCTTCTCTTCAACGCGCTCTGGAGCTGGCTCTTCTTCGCCTGGCGTCTTGGCGGGCCCGCATTCGCCGATATTCTGCTGCTCTGGGTTCTGATCCTGGCCACGCTGGTTGCTTTCTGGCGCGCTGAACGTCTCGCAGGAATACTGTTGATACCCTATCTCCTCTGGGTTAGTTTCGCAGCTTTCCTCAATTACGCCGTCTGGCAGCTCAATCCCGCTCTTCTTGGTTAGCAAGGGGAGACGCTCAGAAGACATCTGAGATTCTGCCTGGCTGCCCGGCCAGGTTCCGTGCTGCCTGTTCCATTATCTAAATGGATGAGCCAATTGAAGCTTTGACTGCCAGGGCGAAATGTATCAGGACCATATTTCAGTTATGATCAAATCATCTTCTGTGCAGACCTTGCCTGCTTTTGGCAGTTACTTCTCTGAAATGAAAACCTTCTTGCTCGCCCTGCTGTTTTTCTCTGTTACCCCGGTTTGTGCCAATGATTCCGCCGACTATATAGGTCGGGAGGCTTGTGCAGAGTGTCACAAGGAGGCGGTCGCACAATGGACAGGCTCTCACCATGATCTTGCCATGCAGGAGGCGACAGATGAAACCGTCCTCGGGAATTTCGACGATGCCAGCCTGACCCACTACGGCATTACCTCAAGCTTTTTCCGAAAAGATGGCCGCTTCATGGTGCGAACCGAGGGACCCGACGGAAAACTGCAGGATTACGAAGTGACTTATGTATTCGGTATCTACCCTCTGCAGCAGTACCTGGTTCCCTTCCCCGGCGGACGACTGCAGACATTGCCCCTGTCATGGGACAGCAGGAGCAAGGAGAAGGGCGGGCAGCGCTGGTTCCATGTCTACCCGGACGAGAGGCTGGCTCCCGGAGATGTCCTGCACTGGACCGGACCCGAGCAGAACTGGAACTACATGTGTGCCGAGTGTCACTCGACGAACCTGAAAAAGAACTACGACCAGGCCAGTGATACGTTTAATACAACCTGGTCGGAAATCAATGTCTCCTGCGAGGCATGCCACGGGCCCGGATCTCAGCATGTCGACTGGGCACGAAAGGAGCCGGGTAGTGAACAATTTTCAGAGAGCAGGGGGCTTGTTGCCCGATTCGATGAGCGCAAGGGTGTTGCCTGGACGATGAACCCGGATACGGGGAATGCATCACGCAACAAGCCACGTGAGACAGACAGCGAGATCGAGGTCTGTGCGCAGTGTCATTCACGGCGCAGTTCGATCAGCCAGGATTATGTGCCAGGCAAGCCGTTCATGGATCACTATGTGCCGAGCCTGCTTGTGGATGGCCTCTATCATGCTGACGGCCAGATCGATGACGAGGTCTATGTCTACGGCTCTTTCCTGCAGAGTAAAATGTACGCTGCAGGCGTGACCTGTAGTGACTGCCACGAGCCGCACAGCCTCGAATTGCGGGCGCCGGGCAATGGTGTCTGTGCCCAGTGCCACCTGCCCGCAAAGTATGACCGGAAAAGTCACCACTTCCACGAACCCGGATCGGAGGGCGCAAGTTGCGCCGAGTGTCACATGCCGCCCAAAAACTACATGGTCGTCGATCCGAGGCACGATCACAGCATGCGGATTCCGCGTCCCGATCTCTCCGTGAAACTGGGTACCCCGAATGCCTGTAACAATTGCCATACGGATCGCGATGCCGGCTGGGCCGCTGAGCAGGTGAAGAGCTGGTATGACGACATATTGCCCGGATACCAGACATATGCCGAGACCCTGCATGCGGGACGCCGGGACGCTCCCGGTGCAGGCAAGGCCCTGGCCAGGGTTGTCGACAGGGCAGAGACACCTGACATCGCAAGTGCGACGGCAGTGGTCGAACTGGGTTCGAACCTGACTCGTGCGACCTTCGAGGTGTTTATAGAGGCTCTGGAAGATGCCAGCCCCATGGTCAGACTGGCCGGGACCAGGGTGCTGGACTCGCTACCGGATGAACTGCGTATTCCTCTCGCGGCACGAAGGCTGGATGATCCTGTGCGTACTGTCCGGATGGAGGCAGCACGTGTGCTTGCATCAGCGCCTAAAGAGGCACTGACTGGAAGCCAGCGAGAGAGTCTCGATAAGGCAATGCAGGAATACCGGCAAGCCCTGATGGCCAATGCCGAACGCGCCGAGTCACAGACGAGTCTCGGAGACTTGCTCGCGCAAAGCGATGATCCGGCCGAGGCCGCGAAAGCCTATCTAAAAGCGGTTGAGCTCGATCCAACCTTCATGCCCGCCTACGCCAACCATGCAGATTTCCTGCGGCAGCAGGGCCGGGATGACCTCGCCGAGGAGCGGTTGCGCGCGGCCCTCGAGGTCGATCCGCAAAGCGCTGCCGTCAACCACGCGCTGGGACTGACCCTCGTGCGCAGCAACAGCCTCGACGAGGCGCTGGGTCACCTGCGTCTGGCCGCGGAAGTCTCCCCCGAGGATGCGCGCTATCTCTATGTCTATGCGGTTGCTCTTGAATCCAGTGGCAAGCTTCGCGAGGCGATCGAGATTCTGACCTCTGGATATGAACGTCACTCCGGAAACCCCGACATCATCACTGCGCTGGCTTCTTACCACATGAAGCTGGGTGACCAGGAGAAGGCGCGGGAATATCTCGGCAAGCTCAAGGCGCTCGAGCAGTAGGCAGACGCCTGTGCCTGTTTCTGATGCAGGCTTCAGTCATGGCAATATCAGTTCCGGCAGGTTGACCAACCGTGGCTCGTCTCACTCCGGCCGGTTCACATATCCGGATTCAGAGAGGGAAGAGTGACAGATGCTTGCCTTGCCTTGTGTCGTTCTCTTTTTTTACGCCTCCTTGCTTGCCTGAGTGCGCGCAGAAGCAGCTTCCTCTGTGGAAAAGGGTCCTCATCATGTATCGCTGCTTT
>JASFPB010000284.1:0-3382 GCA_050116235.1 Chromatiales bacterium
AGCGATCGAGATCGAGCTCGACAGCTTCATCAACAGGCAGTATACGAAGAAGATCATCCAGTGCAAAGGAGCCGCTTGCGGTGACGCCGCAGCACGCTGTAACCGTTCGCATCTGACAAGCTGTAGTGACGACGGCAGGCGATTCAGCTTCAGCCTCGGCGGCTGTACGGCGATTAACGAGCTGCTCGGTGCAAAGAGTGCCCGGGGGGGAGGGAACAGGAGCAGTCCAGACACCTACAAGCAGATCTGGAGCTTCATCGATGAGCGTCTGCCGCGCTCGGACGATCCGGACCGCCTGGTTATTCCTCGCAGCTTCGCCGTCTCGGAGTGGGCCTTGTTCTTCGCTTCACTCTTTAAACCGCTTGGAATCCCCGTAGAGGTCGACAACCTGGAAGAGGCGGATGTCATCAATGCGCAGCCGCATTTTCATATCGATACCTGCGCGCCACATATCGGTGCTGTCGGGCAGCTGATGCGCCTGGGTTCACAACCTCACGGCATGATTCTTGTACCACAGATAACCTTTCTGCCAGTCAGGCACTCGCTTGGTCGCACCTGTACAATCAACCAGGGTGGAATGGCGGTGGCACGCAAACTCGTCGAAGCACAGCGCATCGAAGCCCGCATCCATCTCTTTCATATCAACCTCAAGACATCCGATGCAGATGCGATCGCAAACAAGATCCATCCACGCCTGCAACCGGTCTTCAGCCACTACGGAAAGAGCGTTTCCATTGAAGCATTTCGGGATATCGTTGGCGATGCATTAAAAGCACAGCAGCAGCTCTGGCAGGATGCTGCCGATTATGCCGCGAAGCTTGCCGGAGAGGCGCTCGATGAGGGACGCGAGGTAGCATTGGTCCTCGGGCGCGAATACATTCTCAACCCGGGCATCTACGACAGCCACGTTGGCCGCTTGCTGCGTGACAAGAACATGGCAGGGATCCCGGGCTACCTGCTCGATGCTGACTACAATCCGTCATTCAGACATCTCTACTGGCGCAATCCACACATGGTGGCCACGTTGGCCGATGCCAGCACCCGGCGCGAGTTGCACAAGGTCACCGGCCACCCTGGTCTGAAAGAAGTCTTCCGTCGCATCGAGGAGGATTCTGATGCCCTGATGCCCGTCATCCAGGTATCGACCTTCCTCTGTGGTCCCGACAGCGTGGCCAATCCACTGATCGCCGAACTCACCCGGCAGCGCCCCTTTCTGCAGATCCAGTCCGATGCCGTCATCAAGGAACTGGCGCACCTCGAAAACCGGATGAACACCTACGTCAGGCAGCTCGAATCCGGGCTGCATGAGAAATTGAACAAGCTGACTGCCGGTGAGAACTTCGAAGTCAGGATGCTCGATCGTCTTGTCATCGACGAGCCGCTCAACATGGAGACCGATGCGCTCTATTTTCCCACGCTGTCAGACCATCGCTTCGTGACATCGACCTTTCGCAGTGCCGGTTACACCGTCGTTGACCTCTATGACGAGGAGTATGATCTGCAGGCCGCGATCAAGAACGGACGCTCCATGACGGGTGATGCTGTCTGTGCACCGCTCGCTGCCGTCTATGGCGATATCATGACAGCCATCAAAGACTTCAAGCGTCGCCGGGAGACAGATCCGGTCTTCGCCAGCAAGCGCCGGTTACTGGTCTTCAATAATACGGGCGAGGGCCCCTGTCGCCAGGGCCAGTATGTGGAAGCCCACAAGATCTTTCTCGACCGGCAGGAGAAAGGCAGCAGCAAGGAGCACCCCGGGGAACTCGTCATGCAATTCCTCGTCGGTCATGAAGACATCGGTTACGATTTCGGCCTGCCGCGCTGGCTTTTCGTTCGCACGGCCCAGGCCATCATCCTGCAGGGTGTGCTGCATGACCTTCTCGCCAGGGGAAGTTCACGCTGCCGCAATTATGACGACTACCGCACATTCATCCGTGCCTACCGCGCCCTGAAGGCAGAAGTCTATGACTATCTCGAGCACCGGACACGCCCCGCACCGTCGTCCCTGCGATTAGCCAAACGGACAGAAAGGACCCCCGGACTCAATTATCTCGTCAACTATTTCGCATGGGGTCTGCATCGCAGGGATCTCCAGCGCATGCTAAAACGGTTCGCAAGGAAGTGGTGCTCGAGCCCCTTGCCTGAAGAGGCAAGCCGCATCCATGTCGATGGCGAGGCCTACATGCGCATCGCGCAGTTCGAGGAAATTGACAGGACACTGCTGGCAACGCTCGGATTTCGCCAGTTCGAATTGACCCATACCCCGGTGTGGAGTTTTCTTGATTACAAAATCGCCGGCATGCAGTTGCACGCACGTGAAACCATCATCGAAAACCTCGAGGCGTTGCAGCACGCCGATCAGTCAGCGAGTCGCAAGAAACTCAAGGCATCACGACGTGACCAGCAGAAACGGCTCTTCGGCCTGAAAGCGCTCCAGTTCCTGCTGCGTGAAGTGCTTGCCAGACCTTTGTACAGGTCAGCCAACCTCCGGATGCCCGAATCGATGGAGAATATCCTCGATGTTGCCGGAACGGTCATCCCGACGAAGCGCCCTCACGGCGAACTGCTGCCCTATGTCGGTGAAGCCTTGCTCAAACTGCGCGACGGTTATGACCTGGTACTCAATGTTGCACCAGAGGGTTGCATGGTCTCTTCCATGGGCGAGGCGATCAGCCCCGGTATCAATGCGGCGGCGCCCGAGGCAAATGGCAAGATTCAACACCTCTTCAGCCAGCAAGGCGACATTGACAGGGAGTTGATTGCACTGGCGCTGCTAAAAACGATTGGCCCCGAACGCTACTACAGTCTGGCCAGTTCCGATTCATGAAATAACCGGGAAAAGGAAAAGGAGTCAGTACCCGTTTCCTGCTTCTCAGGGCACCATCCTGAAGTCCTGCATGCGAGAGCAACAATTGACTCAGCAAAAGCGATCGTGGCGCGCATCGCGATGGCACATACTCCTGCTTCTGCTTGCTGGTCTTGGCATGACGGGATGCAGCCCTGTTCGCGTCGTCAACGGGCTCAGTCCTGACAGCCATTATCGACTGACGTCCGACGTCTCCTATGGAGCAGATACGCGCCAGAAGCTCGATCTCTACATGCCAGAGACAGCGACCGGTTCGCCACCCGTCGTCGTCTTTTTTTACGGTGGCGGATGGCGAAAAGGTAACAAGGAGAACTACGAATTCGTCGCCTCCTCACTGACGAATGCCGGTTATGCCGTCATCATTCCGGACTATCGACTCTACCCGGAGGTCAGCTTTCCGGGGTTCGTCGAGGATGGCGCACGGGTAGTGGCCTGGGCGATGCAGAATGCCGAACGATATGGTGCCGACCCGGACGAGATATTTCTCATGGGACATTCCGCAGGCGCTCACATTGC
>JASFPB010000285.1:0-3350 GCA_050116235.1 Chromatiales bacterium
GGGCTCTCCGGCGAGATCGCCCGGGATTTCGGTATCGGTTTCGCGCCGCCAGGCTGGGATCACTACCGTCACCTCGTAAAGGAGCAGTCCGACATCCCTCTCCTGCAGACCGTAGGCCTGGTTTCCACGGGCGACAAAGGCAAACCCTACGACCGCTTCCGCGACCGCATCATGTTCCCGATCATCGACTCGCGCGGTCGCGTGGCGGGCTTCGGCGGGCGCATCCTCGAAGGAGACGGGCCCAAGTATCTCAACAGCCCTGAAACACCCGTCTTCCACAAGGGCGAGATTCTTTACGGGCTCTACGACGTCAGGCGAAGCCACGCCGGGAAGCAGCAAATCCTTGTTGTTGAAGGCTATATGGATGTCGTCGCACTCGCGCAAAGCGGGATCCGCAATGCCGTCGCCACACTGGGGACTGCAACAACCGAGAGACACCTGGAACTGCTGTTCCGCACGGCACCGAAGGTAGTTTTCTGCTTCGACGGCGACCGTGCCGGCCGCGACGCAGCCTGGAAGGCGCTGAAGACCGCGCTCCCATCCATGAAGACAGGCCGGGAGGCACGCTTCCTCTTCCTGCCCGAGGGCGAGGATCCTGACACACTTGTTCGCAGCAAGGGCGCAGATGCTTTCAGGGCGCTGGTCGAGAATGCGCCGACGCTATCGCGTTTCCTGTTCGACCATCTCTCAGACCAGGTCGACACCACGACGCTTGACGGCCGTGCGCGCCTGGCTGACATGGCGCGCCCTCTGATCGAGCGTCTCCCGCCGGGCAGCCTGCACGACCTCATGACACAGGAACTTTCTCACCTGACAGGGCTGGAGATCACCCAGGACAAGCCGGCGACACCGCCTCCCCCGCCCTCTGCACGGAACGTCCCGGGCGGCAGCAAGAAGACACCGGTACGCCACGTCATCAGGCTGTTGCTTGAACAGCCTTCCCTCGCCCTGATCCCGGACCTTCCCGAAGCGTGGCGATCCAGTAATGCCCGTGGTATTGAGCTGTTCTCGCAACTGCTTGACCACGTGCGTGCAAACCCGGAGATCACCACGGCCGGGCTCATCGATCGCTGGGATGATGAGCGCATTCGTGAACAGCTGTCGGCCCTCGCCACGACCGATCTCGGCATCCCCGAAGAGGGTCTGGCCGAAGAATTTCGCGATGCCCTTGAAAGATTGGCCCATCAGTACCATAAATATCAGAGAGATCATCTCCTCGAGCAACTCAAACACGCAACCGATGATGCCGAGAAACGGGAATTGATTCGCCGGATATCCGAACTGAACGCTCAGCGGCCCGATAGCAGGAGAACCGGCTGAAAATTCAGCAAATCCTCAAATCAGTGCTATAATGGCGGATTCTTTTTTGCACCAGTTATTTGCCAAGTTACGAAATGAATCAGGAACAGCAGGTTTCACAGATCAAGCTTCTGATTGAGAAGGCGCGTGAGCAGGGCTATCTGACCTATGCCGAGGTCAACGATCATCTGCCTGACACCATCGTCGACCCGGATCAGATTGAAGATATCATTCGCATGATCAATGACATGGGCATCTCTGTCCATGAAACTGCTCCTGATGACGATGACCAGGTCATGGCCGAGGCAGCCCCTGCCGATGACGATGCCGCAGAGGCGGCCGCGGCAGCCCTTGCAACGGTCGACAGCGAATTCGGACGCACTACCGACCCGGTACGCATGTACATGCGCGAAATGGGTACGGTCGAACTGCTGACGCGCGAGGGCGAACTCGAAATCGCCAAGCGTATCGAGGACGGACTGCGCCAGATGCTCAGTGCACTCGCCGTCTACCCGCCCGTGGTCGAGCACCTCTTCTCACTCTTCGATGCTGCCTTCGAGGAAGAAGGACGCCTGACGAATGTCATCTCCGGCTTCATCGACTTCGATGACGACACGCCGGTGACTCCCGCCAACGGCGAAAACACCGACGACGAGAACGCCTCCAACGAACTTGATCCGAAAGAGGTCAAGAAGAAGATCACCACGCTCAAGCGCCAGTACAATGCCATGCTCAAAGCAATGACCGAAGGCAAGGCATCCAAGGTCGAAGCGGCACGTGCGAAGGTCATCACCACATTCTGCGAATTCAAGTTCACACCTGCCGTCTTCATGGAACTTGGCAACCTGCTGCGCGATACAGTCCACAGCATTCGCATCCACGAACGCAACATCATGAAGTTCTGCATTGGCGCGGGCATGGAGCGCAAGGCCTTCATTACCTCTTTCCCGAATAACGAGACCAATCTTGCCTGGCTCGACGAGCAGTGCAAAGGCAAGAAGCAGGCGAAAGCAGGACTGCAGGAAGTCGCAGACGAGATTCGCAAGATTCAGAGCAGGCTGCTCGAGCTGACCGAGATTACGCAACTCTCGATCCGTGAAATCAAGGACATCAGTCGCAAGATGTCGATCGGCGAGGCCAAGGCACGTCGCGCCAAGAAAGAGATGGTCGAGGCCAACCTGCGTCTCGTCATCTCGATCGCCAAGAAATACACCAACCGCGGCCTGCAGTTCCTCGACCTGATCCAGGAAGGCAACATCGGCCTGATGAAGGCCGTCGATAAATTCGAATATCGTCGCGGCTACAAGTTCTCGACTTATGCCACCTGGTGGATCCGCCAGGCTATCACGCGCTCGATTGCCGACCAGGCGCGGACAATCCGTATCCCGGTCCACATGATCGAGACCATCAACAAACTCAATCGCATCTCGCGACAGATCGTCCAGGAACAGGGTCGCGAGGCAACGCCCGAAGAGCTCGCCGAGAAGATGGACATGCCGGAAAACAAGATCCGCCAGGTCCTCAAGATCGCCAAGGAGCCGATCTCCATGGAGACACCAATTGGTGATGATGAAGATTCGCATCTTGGTGATTTCATCGAGGACTCCAACGTCATTACGCCTGTCGATTCCGCTACCGTGGAAGGGCTGCGCGAAGCGACCCAGAACATGCTTTCCGGCCTGACCGCACGCGAAGCCAAGGTACTGCGCATGCGTTTCGGTATCGACATGAACACCGACCACACCCTTGAGGAAGTCGGTAAGCAGTTCGACGTCACGCGCGAGCGCATCCGCCAGATCGAGGCAAAGGCACTACGCAAGCTGCGCCACCCTTCCCGCTCGGAAAAACTCCGCAGCTTCCTCGAAGAGTAATCCCGGGACTCTCTTTCTTGACCGGCCAAGGATGGCCACAACACGACTCAGACTCAGTATAATTCCAGTCGCATCAAGGGCCGTTAGCTCAGTTGGTTAGAGCAGAGGACTCATAATCCTTTGGTCCGGGGTTCAAGTCCCTGACGGCCCACCACATTTTCTTTCAGTGATTTCATAGGC
>JASFPB010000286.1:0-3313 GCA_050116235.1 Chromatiales bacterium
AGGTCATCCCGAAGACCTTTGCGGCACTGCACCCGGAACGTATCGCCTACCCGGCAGCGGCAGTCTACACCCTGCTGCTGAAGCTGCTGTTTCCTGTTGTCTGGCTCGTCAATCACGTCACCGCTTTCCATCTGGGCATGCTCGGCGTGAAAAGCGGCGGAGATGGCGAACAGTCCCTGAGCCAGGACGAACTGCGCACTGTCGTCAACGAGGCGACTGCCCTCATTCCGAAACGGCATCGCCAGATGCTGATCGGCCTGCTCGATCTCGAGAAGACGACAGTCGAGGACATCATGATCCCGCGTAACGATGTATCTGGCATCGACCTGCAGGATCCCCTCGATGATATCGAGGACTATCTCGAGAACACGCATTTCACACGCCTTCTGGTCTTCGATGGCAGTCTCGACAATATCGTCGGGCAAATCCATACACGACGCTTGCTGCGCATGGCGATGCGAAACGAGATCACCAAGGAGGGCATCATCGAACTGGCCAAGCCCCCCTACTACATTCCCGAAGGCACCTCGTTGAGCAAGCTCATCAACAATTTCCAGCGTGACCGACGACGGATTGGCCTGGTAGTTGACGAATATGGTGATCTGCAGGGGCTCGTCACTTTCGGCAACATCATCGAGCAGATTGTTGGCGAGTTCACGACGACTCCGACAGCATCCATCAGCGATGTCAACGAACAGGATGATGGCAGCTTTCTCGTCAAGGGCAGCGTCAACCTGCGAGAGCTCGTCAAGCTGACAGGCTGGAAATTACCAACGGATGGACCGAAGACTCTCAACGGGCTCATCCTGGAACACATGGAATCGATTCCCGAACCCAACACCAGCATGTTGCTTGGCGGCTATCCTGTTGAAATCCTTCAGACAGAGGACAACATGGTGAAAGTCGTGAGATTTCAGCCCGGGCTTCGTAAAAAACAGAAGAAGTAAAGGCCTGCATGATTCCATACCGCAGGCCTGTTCTTTTACATCCTTTTTACAATCTCTTTACCTCGATCTGACCTTCATGGCCGATCCCCGGCCGACAATGAGAATGCACCCTGAAAAAGCCGTCACTCTCTTGATCAGGGTTCGATAGCAACTCACAATGCAGACGAGGCAACACGATGAAAAACAACGCATTCACAACACTCTTACTGCTCTTTCTGACGAGCCTGTTTGCCTTGCCGGCACAGGGAAGACAGATTGAACTGCGCGCGGAACTCGGCACTCCCGTCGTCGAAGCCGGGCGCGCACAGACGGCCTTTCTGAAGATATCACTGACGGGTTTCGAACTCAGCGGGCCCGAAGAGAGAACGCCGGCCAACATTGCCCTCGTCCTTGACGAGTCCGGCTCCATGACGGGCGAAAAACTCGAGGAGGCAAAAGAGGCCGCCCTGCTGGCCGTCGACTTGCTCGATGAGGACGACATTCTCTCGGTTATCAGCTATGACTCGCACGTCAAGGTCCTCGTGCCTGCAACGCGCGTGGCAGACAAGCGTGAAATCCGGCGCGCCATCAGGGCAATGAAGGCAGGTGGACAGACGGCGCTCTTTGCTGGCGTCAGCAAGGGAGCCAGGGAAGTCCGCAAGTTCATCGACAAGGAACGTGTCAATCGCATCATCCTGCTCTCGGATGGACAGGCCAATGTCGGCCCGAGCACGGCGACGGAACTTGGCGAGCTGGGTATGTCTCTCGGCAAGGAAGGCATCAGTGTCACCACCATCGGTCTGGGCGCAGGCTATAACGAGGACCTGATGGCAAATCTCGCGGGCTACAGTGATGGCAACCACGCCTTCGTCGATAATCCCGAGGACCTCGTCAAGATATTCAATTACGAATTCGGCGACGTCCTCTCGGTTGTCGCACAGGATCTGCTCATTCGCATCGAGCTCAGGGATGGCATTCGGCCATTACGCATCCTCGGCAGACACGGGCAGATACTGGATCGCGAGGTCACGACACGCATGAACCAGCTTTACAGTGACCAGGAGAAATACATCCTGCTCGAGGTCGAGGTACCGGAAGGCGTGGCTAATGAAACACGCGACCTGGCGGATGTGACGGTCAGCTACCGCAACATGGCCAATAGCCGGCAGGAAGATGTCACTGACAAGGTCAGCATCAGCTACTCAGCGTCAGACGACGAGGTTGCCAGGTCACGCAACCGTGATGTCGTCACGACGGCGACAAAGCAGGTCGCCAACGAGATGAGCAAGCAGGCATTGCAACTGCGTGACGAGGGAAAGCGCGAGGAGGCGCAAAGCCTGCTCAATTCGAGCGCGGATTTTGTGCGCGCCCAGGGAGCGATGCTCGGCGGCGAGGAGAAGGAACAGCTCGAGGCCTTCAGCGCCGAAGTCGAATCGGAAGCCGAGGCTATCACGCTGGACGAGGAGTGGGACAAAACCCGCAAGTCGATCAGGGCAAAGCAGTATCGCCAGGATACACAGCAGAATTACTGATCACGGCATTCCTGAAACCGGCCGGGGCGGAGTCATGCGGACTCCGTCCTGTTTTTTCTCACCTGTTTATGCGCCAACGCAATCGGGGTAACCTCACCGCATGAAAAAACGTCATGCCAACCTGCTGCTGCTCGTCGCGCTGGTCATGCTGCCACTGGCGCTGCTAGGCTGGCAGGCATACCGCCTGCTGACCAGTGACAGCGAGATACAGCAGGCGCGTTACGACCAGCTCGTCGAAGCGCGCTTGCAACAGGTCGACCAGACGATACAGGGTTACTTCGCGTCCCTTGCCGATGACTGGCGACAGCGCCTGCCGACATGGCCGCTTGACGCGCGGGGGCTGCAATCGAGGCTCGCGGATGAAATCCGTGTCAGGCAACTCTTCCTGCTGGGTCCGGATAACAGGCGCCTCTTTCCCCGGGATCCCCTCTCCAGTGACGAACAGGATTTCGTGGAACGTCTCGAAGCTATCTGGCGGGACCCTTCCCTGCTGCAGGCCGGGCATAGCGAGAGCGAAGCCGGTATCTCTGCAGCTCGCTCACCATCACTCTCGAGTGTCTTTCGCAAGAGTGCGCGGGAATCGGACGGGATGGAATCCGATTCCGGCTGGTACATGTGGCACTGGGGTGCAGGAACCCGCCTGCTTTTCTGGTGGCGCTCCCCGGCGGGTGAAACCATCGGCCTGGCGCTGGAACCCGCGCGCCTCAAGTCGGATCTGATCGGGCTGTTGCCGGAAAACGGCACAGCGGACTTCAGCATTCGTCTGCGAGACGCTGCCGGCCAGGAGATCTACCAGTGGGGAAGTTACGTGCCGGAACCGGGAGAAACCTACCACCACTACCCGTTGAGCTATCC
>JASFPB010000287.1:0-3283 GCA_050116235.1 Chromatiales bacterium
GCCGCGCTTGTCGCGATCTCGTTGTTGTCGTTGTTCATGCAACTGTCATAGTCACAGACTAGTGAGCAGATTGCGATTCGTCAATCTTGCCGATACCGGGCAGGTGCTTGGGGACGGCGGGAGGGACTTCAGTTTTCGTCGCTTTCGAGAAGATGTCGGACGCGCCGGGCCATCCCCGGGGGCAGGCGGGCGGCTTTTTCGTGGAGGATCGCAAAGAGGCGGGGAAAGCGTCGTTTGAGACTGGAAAAGAGACGCCGGAATGTCCGGCTGTCGTGCACCAGAAGGGCAGCCCCGCCCGCAATCATGGCGAGCCCTGCCGGAACCGGCATGGGAAACAGCAGCAGGCCAAGAATCAGCAGCAGCCAGCCGCCGGCCAGCCGGAGCGGCTGCCAGGGGTTGCGTTGTTCTACGTGTTCATCAGGCATCATGGCAGTCTGTTGAGCAGGGGTGATATGGGTGTTTCATCCCGGCGAATTCTTGTCTTCCATCATAAGAGTGTAAGAAATTTTCTGAGCTACAGATAGTCAGACAAACAATTCCGGCAGTTTGTTCTATTGTTTCCAGAGGCGACACTGAGACTTCAACAGGGAGAAGGACGATGAACGATATCGAAACCATGCTGGGTAGCGAGTCCGAGGCGCTGCTTGGCCATGCTTGCAGCACGATCCCGGCAGACCAGCTGCATCTGCCCGGGCCGGATTTTATCGACCGGGTCATGGCCGATTCCGATCGCAACCCCGCGGTCCTGCGGAACATGCAGACGCTCTTCAACCATGGCAGGCTGGCAGGGTCCGGTTATCTCTCGATTCTGCCCGTCGACCAGGGTGTGGAGCATTCGGGAGGTGCGTCCTTTGCGCCCAACCCGATTTATTTCGATCCGGAGAACATCGTCAGGCTGGCGATCCACGGTGGCTGCAATGCGGTTGCCTCGACGCTTGGCGTGCTCGGTATCGTCAGCCGACGCTATGCCCACAAGATTCCGTTTCTCGTCAAGCTCAATCACAACGAGATGCTCACGCATCCCCCGATGGCGGACCAGACGCTCTTCGCGAGTGTGCAGCAGGCCTTCGACCTGGGCGCGGTCGCCGTCGGTGCAACTGTCTACTTCGGTGCACAGGAGTCGCGGCGGCAGATCATGGAAATCAGTGAGGCCTTTGCCCATGCCCACGAGCTCGGCATGGTGACCGTGCTCTGGGCCTACCTGCGCAACCCGGCCTTCAAACACGAGGGGACCGACTACCATACAGCGGCTGACCTCACGGGACAGGCCAACCACCTGGCTGTGACCATCGAGGCGGATATCGTCAAGCAGAAACAGGCGGAGTGCAACGGTGGTTACACGGCGATCGGCTTCGGCAAGACGCACCCGCGCGTCTACGAGGAGCTGACATCGGACAACCCGATTGATCTCGTGCGTTACCAGGTTGCCAACTGCTACATGGGGCGTATCGGCATGATCAACTCCGGCGGCCCTTCGGGTGATGATGATCTGCACCAGGCCGTGCGCACTGCCGTGATCAACAAGCGTGCTGGTGGCATGGGGCTGATCTCGGGGCGCAAGTCGTTCCAGAAACCGATGGAGGAGGGCGTTGCATTGCTGAATGCCATCCAGGATGTCTACCTCTCGGAGGCAGTCTCCATTGCCTGACGCCGACGCTTCCGGGCAGCTTCCGCATTGCTGCTTTCGCCGCCAGGAGAGCTGATTGCCCATGGCCAGCACCATCGCCTTCGATGTCTACGGAACATTGATCGACACCAATGGTGTAACCGGGTTGCTCGAAACCATGGTCGGGGACCAGGCCGCGGAATTCTCGCGGCTCTGGCGGGACAAGCAGCTCGAGTATTCCTTCCGCCGCGGACTCATGCGGCGCTATGCCAGTTTCGCTGTCTGCACCCGGGATGCGCTCAACCACACCTGTGCTTTCATGCAGGCCGACCTCGATAGCGAACAGAGAGAGGCGCTGCTCGATCGCTACCGCACCTTGCCGGCGTTCGCGGATGTCGTGCCTGCATTGGAGGCACTCGGGGACGAGGGACACCGGCTCTATGCCTTCTCCAACGGCACACGGGAGGCCGTCGAGACACTGCTCGTTGCGGCGGGGATCCGCGAGTGCTTTCTCGACATCGTCAGTGTCGACGAGGTCGGTTCCTTCAAGCCGGATCCCGCGGTCTACAACCACTTTCTCGAGCGGGCCGGGGCGGAAGCAGTGTCTGCCTGGCTGGTCTCTTCCAACCCCTTTGATGTTATTGGTGCTGTATCCGGCGGGATGCGTGCGGCCTGGGTGAAGCGGTCGGACGAAGCGCTTTTCGATCCCTGGGAGATCGAGCCGACGGCAATTGTGCACACTCTTGCGGGTTTGCCGGAGGCAGTACGGCGCTATACTGCCTGAGAATAAAAACAGATCGGCTTGATCCTGCACAGGAGGAGAAAATGACAACGACGGGACTGCAACTGGTTGCGGCCAGTCTGCTGCTGGTATCTGTGGCGACTGCACACGCCGCTGAAAAGAGCGTGAAGGTGACACCGCTTGGCAGCCACGACGGCGAGTTCTGCCGCTTCGATCGCGCCCTGGTCTTCGAGGACCCTGACGGCACGCGCATTCTCTATGATGCAGGCCGCACGGTGCGCGGAGCGAATGATACGCGGCTCGGGCAGATCGATGCTGTCCTCCTGAGCCATGCGCATGGTGATCATCTCGGCGACAAGCACCAGCCCGGGGCGAATGCCGGCACCTGCGCAAAGCCCGAGTTCAGTGTCCGGGCAACACCCGATTCCAACAGCGTCAACATCGTCGTCGGCAAGAAGGCGCAATTTATCGTCGGTGGTGAAATGGCGAGCTTCTTCTCAAAGAAGGTCGAGACAGCAGGCGGTGATCCGAAACAGGTCAAGCTCGTACGTTTCGGCGCGCAGCGCAATGTCGGCGGCGTCGCGATCGCGAGCGTGCCTGCCGTGCACAGCAATGGTCTGAACCCGGGTTTTCTAAACGAGAAACTTGCCGGGGCGCTCAGCGCGAATGGCCTGACGGCCTATCTTGGTCCGCCCGGCGGCTATGTCCTGACGTTCAGTAACGGGCTTGTTGTCTATCTCTCCGGGGATACAGGCATCACGGCCGAACAGGAACTCGTCGTCAACCGTTTCTACAAGGCGAACCTCGCGGTTATCAACATTGGTGACACTTTCACGACCGGTCCGACCGAGGCGGCGTATGTGATGAACGCGATGGTCAAGCCGAACAGCGTTATCGCGTCGCATGCCAATGAGAAAGCCACCGAGGGAGGCAGG
>JASFPB010000288.1:0-3271 GCA_050116235.1 Chromatiales bacterium
GCGGAGGCGCATTCTCCGGCAAGGACCCCTCCAAGGTCGACCGGTCCGCTGCCTATGCAGGGCGCTATGTCGCGAAGAACATCGTTGCTGCCGGCCTTGCCGACAAGTGCGAAATCCAGATCTCCTATGCCATCGGCGTTGCCGAACCGACCTCCATCATGGTCGAGACATTCGGTACAGGGCGCATCAGTGATGAAGAGATAACGCGCCTCGTCAGGGAGCACTTCGATCTGCGTCCCTACGGTATCCTGCGCATGCTTGACCTGCTCAATCCGAAAAAGATCAAGTATCGCAAGACAGCAGCCTATGGACACTTCGGCCGTGAGGACGAGGGTTTTACATGGGAAGCGACCGACAAGGTTGCACAACTGCGCGAGGATGCGGGTATCTGAAAGAGACCTGACTCGTTCGGGGCTTTATCGAGTCCCTGCATTTGCTACAATTCTGCCTTCCCGAGGAGCGTTGCAACAGGCTTAAACCTGCCAGGCTTGGGAACAGCAATACAATTCGACAACGGCGCTCAGTGTTTAATTAAGAGTATGACGACAGGAGACTCAAGATGAACGCTGTAGCTGAAAATACGCCCGATTATATCGTTGCCGATATCTCCCTCGCAGAGTGGGGACGCAAGGAGATTGCCATTGCCGAGACTGAAATGCCCGGCCTCATGGCACTGCGTGAAAAATATGCCGGTGAGAAGCCTCTCGAGGGTGCGCGCATCGCCGGCAGCCTGCATATGACTATCCAGACAGCCGTGCTGATCGAGACGCTGACCGCACTCGGTGCAGAAGTGCGCTGGGCATCGTGCAATATCTTCTCGACCCAGGACCATGCCGCTGCAGCGATTGCGGCTGAAGGCATCCCCGTATTTGCCTTCAAGGGCGAAACGCTCGACGACTACTGGAACTACACACACCGCATCATGGAGTGGCATGACGGCGGTACGCCGAACATGATCCTTGACGACGGCGGTGATGCGACGCTGCTGCTCTCCCTGGGCAGCAAGGCAGAAGAGGATATCTCCGTACTGGACAACCCTTCCAGCGAGGAGGAGGTCTCTCTGTTCAATGCCATCAAGTCGACGCTGGCCAGGGATCCGAACTGGTATTCCACCATCAAGGCGAACATCCAGGGCATCACCGAGGAGACCACCACGGGTGTCCACCGCCTCTACCAGATGGCAAAGGACGGTACACTCTACTGCCCCGCGATCAACGTCAATGATTCAGTCACCAAGTCGAAGTTTGACAACCTCTACGGCTGCCGTGAGTCTCTCGTTGATGGCATCAAGCGCGCTACGGACGTGATGGTCGCAGGCAAGATTGCAGTCGTATGTGGTTACGGAGATGTCGGCAAGGGTTCAGCACAATCGCTGCGCGGACTTGGCGCTACTGTCTGGATTACTGAAATCGACCCGATCTGCGCGTTGCAAGCAGCGATGGAGGGCTACCGTGTTGTGACGATGGATGATGCCTGTGACAAGGCGGACATCTTCGTTACCGCCACAGGTAATTACCATGTGATTACCCACGACCACATGAAAAAAATGAAGGACCAGGCAATCGTCTGCAACATCGGTCATTTTGACAACGAGATCGATGTCGCCAGCCTCGAACCCTACCAGTGGGAAGAGATCAAGCCGCAGGTCGACCACATTATCTTTCCCGATGGCAAGCGTATCATCCTGCTGGCCCAGGGCCGTCTCGTGAATCTCGGTTGCGGAACCGGTCACCCGAGCTTTGTTATGTCGAACTCCTTCACGAACCAGGTCCTTGCGCAGATAGAACTCTGGATCAGGCCTGACGATTATGAAAAGGCCGTCTACACATTGCCGAAGCATCTCGACGAGGAGGTAGCGCGTCTGCACCTCGAGAAGATCGGCGCCAATATGACGACACTGTCGGATTATCAGGCGAACTACATCGGTGTCGGAATCGATGGACCCTACAAGCCCGAGCATTATCGTTACTGAGTTGTAACACAATCTGACCGGGAGACGCGGCCGGCAGAATATTGCCGGCCGCTGCATGTTTGCGCCAGGGATCACAAGTAATGAACAGCCAGCAGCAATACGACAAAATATTCAGCGTGGAACTCTTCCCTCCTCGCACGGCATCAGGCTTTGAAAAACTCCAGCGGGCGGTTGGTGAACTGCGCTCCGTATCCCCAGCCTTTTTCTCTGTCACCTACGGAGCCGGGGGCTCGACAAGGGAGCGCACATTCGAGACTGTCGACTGGCTCATGGGTGAAGGCATCGATACAGCTCCCCATATCTCCTGCATCGGCTCGAGCCGTGATGAAATCACCGCCATGCTAGAGCGCTACAGGCAACAGGGAATCAACAAGCTCGTCGCCTTGCGCGGCGACCTGCCCTCCGGATCTGGACTCGGTGAACTCGACGAGCTGCGCTATGCCAATGAGCTTGTCGACTATATCCGCGAGACCACGGGAGACCATTTTCATATCGAGGTGGCAGCCTACCCCGAGTATCATCCGCAGGCGCCCTCCCCCTCGGTCGATCTCGAAAATTTCAGGCGCAAGGTGGAAGCGGGGGCAGACAGCGCCATCACGCAGTATTTCTATAATGCCGATGCCTACTGTCACTTCGTCGACAACTGCGAGAAGGCCGGAATCACTCTGCCGATCGTACCGGGTATCATGCCGATCACGAACTACACCCAGCTTGCACGCTTTTCCGATGCCACTGGTGCGGAGATTCCACGCTGGATCCGCAAGAAGCTGGAGGCATTCGGCGACGATCTCGAGAGCCTGCGCGCTTTCGGCGAAGAGGTTGTGACTTACCTCTGCCAGAGGCTGCTGGATGCCGGTGCGCCGGGCTTGCATTTCTATACCATGAACCAGTCCGGCCCGACGCTGGCTCTCTGGAAAAATCTCGGGCTGGAGAGGCTCTAGCAGGACGATTACCGGCATGCGCATCCCGCGTATCTATCAGGCAGGCGAGCTCGCAAGTGAAGACGATTGCGAGATCAAGGGACAGCAGGCACATCACCTGCTCAAGGTGCTGCGCTGCCACTCCGGCGATCCGGTCACGCTTTTCAATGGTGATGGCAGCAATTATGCAGGCATCATCCTCTCGACGAGCCGGAACAGCCTGAGGGTGCGTATCGGCACACGCAGTGATCCTGAAAACGAAAGCCCGCTGATGATCCATCTCGGGATACCACTGGCAAAGGGACAGCGCATGGACTATGCGATCCAGAAAGCCGTCGAGCTTGGCGTTGCCGGGATCACCCCGCTGACTACGACACGC
>JASFPB010000289.1:0-3264 GCA_050116235.1 Chromatiales bacterium
TGGGAAATCGTGCAAGTCTGGCAGGCTCCGGAAAACACAGAAGTGATCAGCTTCGATGGCGAATCCGGCCAGCAGAACAGCGTTGCCTCTGACTGGCAGAACATGCCGCTGTTCGGACGATCGGTGGCTCAGCAAAGTACAACCAGAGAACCTGCACGACCAAGAGTCCCCAAAGGCCTGCTCGCGAGAATGCGGCTCGAAGTACTTGGTATCGTCGATTCAAACAATCCAGGCAAGTCCTATGTCGTCATCAGGGAGAAGGGCGAGACCATGGTCCTGCAGGAAGGCGACGAAATCCGCGACGGTATCACCATCGAGACGATCGAACCAAAATCGTTCATTGCCACCGACGGCACCGGCGAAAAGCGCTTTGAAATCGAGATGCTTTCCGAGGGAAGCGACATCATCAGCACGGATGAGATTACTCCTGATAGCGGCGAGGCGACATCTGAACTGCCTCCAGTTGACTTCCGCGTAACGAATGCGCAAGTTCTCGGGAAGATCGAAGAATACAAAACGGCACTTGCAGACAATCCGCTCGAGCTGATCGGACAGATCCGTGTCCAGCCGGTTCCGCGTGACGGTGTGACCTATGGCTATCGGGTTTATCCGGGACGGGACCGGACCTTGCTCACCGGTGTGGGCTTGAGGCCGGGGGATATCCTGATCAGTGTCAATGATAACCCGTTGTCTGACCCCGCCGAGCTGAACACGATTCTCGATTCACTCTCGCAATCAAGTACCATTCAGTTGAAGATCGAACGTGGCGGCAAGATTCGTGACATAAATGTAGTACTGGAGAACTGACATTATGTATATGCGCATTGCGCTATCGGCGCTGATTATGCTGTTCATCTCATCTGGCGTTTTCGCAGCAGACAAGGTCACGATCAATTTCAAGGATACCGATATCCGGGAAGTTGCTGAGATGGTCTCCAAGGTAACCGGGACTAATTTCCTCATTGATCCGCGCGTCAAGGGGAAGGTCACAGTCATCTCTTCTGAACCGATCGACGGCGATGCGCTCTATTCGACCTTTCTCTCCATCCTCAAGACACACGGTTTCATCGCCATCGACGATGGCACCCTCGTCAATATCCTGCCGTCCAGTGTCAGCCGCGAGAACGCCGTCTACAGCGAGGCCGTGGACAGGGCGAAGGTGAATCATGAAGTCGAAGTTCAGGTCATCCCGATTGAGCATGTGCCGGCTGTTCAGATGGTGCCGATACTCAGACCACTCGTCGAGAAAGAGGGACATCTTGCGGCACATGCCAATTCGAACAGCCTGATCGTTGCCGCCTCCCGAAAGACGATCGCCAAGATCCGCAACATGCTGGAGACGCTCGACCGTGCAGCGGAAGCCGAGATCGAAAAGGTCAAGCTCAACTATGCCGATGCCACAGAAGTCGTCAAGACTTTGCAAACGCTCGTGCAACAGACAGGAGCGGGCGCAGGAACCGCTGATGCAGCAGCCAGTAAACTTGTCGCCGATACCCGCACCAATTCGGTCCTCATTTCAGGCAACAAGGGATTCCGGGAGAAAATCGGTCGTATCGCCCGCAGTCTGGATACGCGCGTCAAGGATCGTCGCAATATCCACGTTGTGAGACTGAAATTTGCCAATGCAGTCGATATCGCACCGATCATCGAGGCGCTTGCCACAGAACAGGCCGGCAGCCCTGCTGCTCCACCGGCCGAAGGTGGTGCGGCTGAGCAGAGCCTGACACTCGTCCAGCCTGACGAACAGACCAATTCGCTGATCATCATGGCTAGGCAAGACCGTTTTGAAGATCTCAGGTCTGTGATCAGTCGACTCGACGTGCGCCGTGCCCAGGTCCTCGTCGAAGCCATCATTGCCGAGCTGAGACAGGACAAGGAAGCCGATTTTGGTATCCAGTGGCTGGCCATCAACAACGCGCTCATCCCGACGGATGCTGACACCAGCCGGGATGAGGCCCTGGGCAACATCGCTGCGAACTTTGCAGGTATCGGCCCGGGTACCGCTGTTGGACTGATCACGGAAGGCAGTTATTCCTTTCTTGCGCTCGGAAAGGCGCTCGACAACGATACAGATGCGAATGTCATCTCAACACCCAGCCTGCTGACACTCGATAACGAAGAGGCGGAAATCAGTGTTGGCCAGGAAGTGCCTTTCGAGACAGGCTCCTATACCGGTGTCGGCGGAAGCACATTGCCGACGAATCCGTTTACGACAATCGAACGCAAGAATGTTGGCCTGACACTCAGGATTACTCCCCAGATCAGCGAGGGAAATGCAGTCAAGCTCAATATTGAACAGGAGATTTCGAGGGTTGACCCACAGGCTGCTGACAATATCGGGGCGGTCGATATCGTGACCAATCAGCGCAGTATCAGTACAAATGTCATTGTTGATGATGGCAGTATTCTTGTGCTCGGAGGGCTTATCGATGATTCAGTCACCGAAACCGAGCAGCGTGTCCCCTTTCTGGGTGACATCCCTCTGCTTGGCGAAGCATTCAAGGCGAGTACAAATTCCAAGATCAAGCGTAATCTTATGCTTTTCATCCGCCCGACGATCATGCGGAACGCCGCCATGAATATTGCTGCCTCATCGAAGCGCTATAACGATTTGAGAACCGGTCAACTTGAAAAGTATCAGGAGGGCGTCAACTGGATACCGGAGGCAGATCAACCTGTCCTCAATCCGATTGATGCATCCGGAAGGGAATTACCCCAGGTTACCCCCCGGACTGATGCCGGTCTGGCGGAGCCGCAAGTCGTGAATGATCTCTGGTTCCACTAAACATGAATCAACCCGAAACGACTTACGATACAGAGCAAGAACCGGCAGAAATCGCTGTTGAAGAAGTAGCGGAGCCGGATAACAGCGGAACCGGAGGGAATCTTGCTTACGGCTTCTCGCGGCGTTTCGGCTTGCTCATTGACGATCAGCAGGGTGAGCCTGTCATTATTGCCCGACCCGACTATTCGCCGGTTCACTATGCGGAGGCCAGGCGAATTCTTGGTCAGCCGGCTGCCCTGCGTGTTGTCGATGAACAGGCCTTCAACCAGCTTCTTCAGTCCCAGCAGGAGAGCGGTGCAGCCAGTGCCATGACGAGTGTCGATGGTCTCGATACGGATCTCGATCTGCATCAGCTCGTCGACGAGATCGCCGAGCCTGAAGATCTGCTCGAGAGCGCAGACGATGCTCCCATCATTCGCCTCATCAATGCCTTGTTGACGGAGGCGATTCGTGAAAATGCCTCTGATATTCATATCGAG
>JASFPB010000290.1:0-3250 GCA_050116235.1 Chromatiales bacterium
TCGATAAATTTCCTTGGGAAGTCCGAAGTAATACTGAAACAGCTCGTCTTCGGTGCTGTTGAAGAGATTGGAATCGCTCTGCACCAGGTCCTGCCCCTCGGAATCCTTGTCCGAACTCCGGGTAAGGCTGCAGCTCAGCGGAGTTTCCATGCAGTCCGGATAGTTAATGTCCTGCGGATCCGCAATCGCTGTTGAGGTACTGTTGTTCTGACCCAGGTCAACGTCTCCCCCGGTCCAGATGTTAGTGTTGCCCTCTGGATTCACGATGGTTGCAGACCCCGTGATATCCACATTTGTTCTCGCGGTGAGCGGGTTGTCCGGTAGCGAGGGAAGAGGATCCGGCTTTGCCACAACCTGCGTGATTGTCCTGGTTGCCGTGGAATCATCACTGAATCCCTGGGATTTCACGAGAATCGTCTTGAAGATACCCGTGGAGATATCATCCGTCGTGACTACAACTCTCCCGGCACCGACATCAGCTTCAGTACTATCGCCGATATCATCGGCATCTGTATCGTAGACGTCATCAATTATGCCGTCATCATTCCTGTCCCAGTCCTTGCCAAAGTAGTCTGCAGCTGCTGCAAGTCCGGCCTCGGCAGCCTCGAATGCCTGTTGAGAGCGTACACCGCTGTTGATGACCTTGGTCTCCCTGACGATTGAGCCACTGACTGTGAAGACAGCGAGCGTGATGAGGATAAGAAGGATGATTGCTACCGCGATCGTTGCGGCTCCCCTCTGGGAGTGCATCGCATGAACCACCACTGAGCGATGATTTCTATTCACTCTCAATACTCCCTGACCCTGTCATTACGGATACGTACATCCTGCTCGATTTTCGCCCTGACGCTCGGATCGTTGACCAGTTCGCCGACCAAAGCGATATTGACCTGGCGCGTTTCAACGGTGATTTCATCGGCATCGGGGGCATCCGTATAGCAGTCCGTGCTATCTGCCGCATTGATACATTGCGACTCGTCGCGCTTGAATGTCAGTTCCCTGATACGGATCTGATTTGGGTCAGTCACAGCTTCCCAGTTACCAAGGCTGCAATCATCGTTGATCACGCTGAGCGTAGCATCGGATGGATCATAGTCATTCCAGCCAATGCGCATCTCGACGGCATTGTCCCTGAGTCGAAAGCCGAAAATCTCCTCCTTGTCGAGCGCACCATCCCCGTCCTGATCGAAGGCATAGAGAACGCACTGTGCTTCATCGGCCGAGTTACCGGCTTTTGTCTGATTCGTGACGTAATTGTCCGGCGATGCAATCAATGACAACTCGGTCTCATCAAGCGAGAAAGGGTTATCCTGTGGTCTCTCGAAATAGTCCATATCCATCGCAGGATTTGCCCAGTACCCCGCGCGCCTGATGTCATTGCTCATCACGAGCATCAGTGAATAGAGCTCCTGGTTGAGCTTGCTCGATTTGAGCATCGCGGCACTGGTTCCGGCCGAGTTGGCATAGATGCCGAAAATCGCCGCAGAGATGATCAGCGCGATCGTGACCGAGATCAGCAACTCGATGAGGGTGAAACCCTGTTCGCTCTTGTGCATGTCAGCAGTCCCTGTAGCTCGGGATCTGGCCGTCAGGCGAACAGACACTGATATTACCCAGTGGCATCACCTTGACCTGCAACTTCTTGTCGAGCGCAGATGTCAGGGTGATTTCACCCGCTGTTGCTGTGCCGCGAACGGGATCGAATTCAAAATTTGTGATTGTCGAGGAGAGTGCGATGTCGGGATGTGGTTCATTCGTCTGGCGCATCATGACCTTGTCGTTCACATCAACGACTGCGTCACCATTTACCACTTCAATGACACAGGCAGATGCAAGAGCCGGGTCATCGATGGTCGGATCACAGGGCGTGCCTTCCCGCAACCCGTAACTCCATGAAGTGCTGTCTGAGGCAAAATTGACGTAGATTTCATCAGAACGCGACATGGACTCCATACGCGCTTTCTGCAGCATGCCGTAAACTTCTTCGGTTGCGTTGATGAGGCGTTCCCTGTCAAAGAACTCCCTGAAACCAGGGAGTGCAATTGTCAGGGTGATAACGAGAATCCCGAGCGTGATCAGCAACTCGATCAGGGAGAAACCCGATGATTTCTTCTGGTTGGTGTACGACATAACAGTGACCTCTCCAACGGTTTCTGAACGTTGTTATTGCTATTCAAAAAACCAAACAGACCACTGTTGATGATCAGCGAAGAGGACGACTACGATGTGGATGGTTTCGGCTGTTGCCAGCAAATCTCATCCTTTTTGTTTTTGGTGTAATCGCCGAAGCGCAGACTACTCTGCCAGAATGGCCACAGCACTTCAATGTCTTGCAGCTCTAATCTAGACCATTAATCAAGAGAAGTAAATAGAATTTGAACATATCACAGCAATGACTCTCTCCCGTAAGGCGCAGTGACAGGTATCTATAAAGGAATAAAAAATGCGCACTCTCGACTGTTTATGCGCCTGTCAAGAACGGCCGGATGGCTCCCGGCGATGGCAGTAGTTTCAGAGAGTCTGCAGGTTGGCGTAATTGACAACGAGCCACTTGGGCCCGACTGCATCGAAGTTGACCTGGACGCGCGCCGCAGCCCCCGATCCCTCTGCGTTGAGAATCACACCGTCACCGAATTTCGCATGGGTCACGCGTTGCCCCAACCTGTAACTGCTCTCGTTGAGTGAGCTGCCCGTCGACTGGTAAGGACGGGAAACCTGCGGCCGCGAACGGACCTCCTCGATCAACTCGGCCGGGATTTCGCGCAGAAACCGCGATGGCACCGGGTAGTTCTCACTGCCGTGAATTCGCCGTGATTCTGCATGGCTGAGGTAGAGTTGCTGCATTGCACGTGTCATGCCGACATAGCAAAGGCGACGCTCCTCCTCGAGCCCCTGCGGGTCATCGCTCGACATGCTGTGTGGAAAGAGACCCTCCTCCATACCGGCGATGAACACCACCGGGAATTCGAGCCCCTTGGCCGAGTGCATGGTCATGAGTTGTACGCAATCCTCGTACTCCTGCGCCTGGTTGTCGCCGGCCTCGAGTGACGCATGCGCGAGAAAAGCCTCGAGATCAGTCAGTACCTCGTCCTCGATGTCGTACTCGAACTGTCGTGCAGCATTGACCAGTTCCTCGAGGTTCTCGATGCGATCCTGCCCCTTGCCGTCCCTGCTTTTCCGAAAATGGTCCTTCAATCTGGAGTGAGTAACCACTTCGCTGATGATATCCTTCAGCTCATAATCCCGGGTG
>JASFPB010000291.1:0-3234 GCA_050116235.1 Chromatiales bacterium
GCAGAGGCGGTGCATAAGTGTGCCAACCGGCACCACGAGAACACCGCGTTTCTGCTGTTGCAGTCCATGCAGGATTGTCAGTCGCTGTGAAACAAGTTCAGGCAGTGGCGAGAAAACATCGTAGGGAAGAGTTTCCCTGTCAGGGAAAGTCTGGACGGGCGTCCGGGCGTCCCGGAGAAAGAAACGGGTCTCGAGTTCCAGCTGGTGTGCCTGCTGGACGTCCGGCGTGATGACGAGGAGCAGTCCCTCGTGACGCGATGCCGCCTCGGCAATCAGCATCGGCAGTGCGCTGCCACGGACTCCACCGAGCGCAAAGCGTTCTCCGGCTTTCGCCGGCAGGCTGAGTTGCGACAGTGACTGGAGGCTCTCGGTCATGCAATCGATGCGGTTTCTGAAAAAGAGAGCAAGGTTAACGGTTACGTCGGGGATTATCTACCATGTCGCGGGATTCCGGCTCCAAGGTCCTTGCCGTTGACGAAAGACCTTATCTCACCGCGATGCGAGGTCTATGGCAAACTGCCTGGCGACGCGTCCACTGCGCGAGCCCCGCTGTGTTGCCCATTGCAGGGCCAGCAAGCGCGTCTCCTTGTTCATCTCCCCACCGTTTTGCTGCAGCCAGTGCTCGACAATGGCGAGGTAATCTTCCTGGCTGAAAGGGTAGAAAGAGATCCAGAGGCCGAATCGCTCCGACAGGGAGACTTTCTCCTCGACAGCATCCCCGAGGTGGATTTCCCCGTCCACGACGGTTGTCTCGCGGTTCTCGGAAAAGTATTCCGGCAAGAGGTGGCGGCGATTGGAAGTGGCATAGATGAGCACGTTCCCGGGCAGACCCGAGAGAGAGCCTTCCAGTGCGGCCTTGAGCGGCTTGTAGCCAGGCTCACTGGCCTCGAAGGAGAGGTCGTCGCTGAAGAGAATAAAACGTTCGGGACGTTGATCTATCTGATCCAGGATGATGGGCAGCCGGAGCAGTTCTTCCTTGTCGGCCTCGATGAGTCTGAGGCCCTGATCGGCGTATACAGGCAAAAGAGCCTTGACCAGCGAGGATTTCCCGGTGCCGCGGGAACCCCACAGCAGGACATTGTTCGCGGGATGACCGCTGAGAAAGCGCTCCGTGTTCCGTAAGACGGCGGCTTTCTGGCTATCCATGCAGAGCAGGTCATCCAGAGAGAGAGCCTGCGGGTGATGGATGGTTTCGAGCCATCCGGTGGTCTTGTCACTGCGCCAGCGATAAGCCGGCGCAGACCAGTCTGTTTCAGGAGGTGCCGGCGGCAGGAGTCTCTCGATACGTTCGAGAATCTGCTCTGCTCGTGCGAGAAATCGGTTCAGTCGATCGTCGCTGCTCAATGCCTTCTATTTCGCATGCTGCGAGTGATCCATATGCTTCGAATGGTCCATTCCCTGCATTGGCGCCATTTTCTTCACAGGCAAGCTGAGTTGTTTACTGCTGCCGTCCTCGAAATTGAGCTTGACGTCGACCTGGCTCTCCGGTTCGAGCGGGTTTTTGAGGTTGATGAACATGATATGCAGACCGCCTGGTTTCAGCTCCGTCGTCTCGCCGGCAGGCAGCTCGATCTGTTCGACCTTGCGCATCTCGTGCATGCCGTTTTCCCCCATCGTGTGGGTGTGCAGCTCGACGAACTCCGAGACATCTGATTCTGCGGACTTGAGCTGATGTGCGCCTTCTCCCGTGTTTGTCAGTTTCATGAAAGCCGCGGATGTCGGAGAGACAGGTGGCACGGCACGGACATAGGCGCCTTCGACATTGACACTGTCAGAGGCTGATTCCTCAGCCAGTGCGGTTGAAGCAGACGTCGCGAAAAGCGCGACCATGGAAAATGTCAAAGCGTGTATCATCAATCTCATCGTTTATCCTGCCTTGCCTGTGGCAATTTGAAACACTGTTTTCTGATCGATATGGACGGCGTCCTCTATCACGGCGATGCCGTGCTGGAGGGGGCGGCGCAATTCGTCTCTCGCATCCCGCCGCCACGACGACTGTTCGTCACCAACAACCCGGTCAGAAGTCCCGAAAATGTGGTGCTTAAGTTATCACAGATGGGCTTTGCGGATATTGACGAAACGCAAGTGCTGACATCGGCGGAGGTCACGGCAAACTGGCTGCAGCGGCAGAAGCCGGACTTCCGCTATTTTGCCGTTGGTGCAGAGGGTCTGCACGAGGCACTCTGCAAGCACGGGACAGAGGACAGTGAAGCCGCAGATTTCGTGGTTGTCGGTGAAGGTCCGGGTATTGATTTCAATAGCCTGACAACGGCGATCAACCTGATCATCGGCAGGAAAGCGCGGTTGGTATCGACCAATCCCGATACCACGGTTGATGCAACAGCTGGTGGCCAGCATATTGTCGTCCCGGGTGGTGGCGCGCTGGTTGCGCCATTCGAGGTTGCGACCGGCAGAAAGGCGATCGTGATCGGCAAGCCGGAGCCACTGCTCTACGAGATGGCGATGCAACGCCTCGGGACAGGCCCGTCTGACTGCATCATGATCGGTGACCGGCCGGATACGGATATTCTCGGGGCCCAGCGGCTCGGCATGCGCACGGCACTTGTTCGCACAGGGCGTTTTGCACCGGGTGAACTGCTGCCTGATGGCGTGAATGATCCCGACTGGGACGTGGAATCACTGACAGAGCTTGAAACCTTGTTGACGAACACTATTTGATCCATGGGATATCGCACACTGCCGGTTACGGCATTTGAACAGAACTGCAGCATCGCCTGGTGCAATCACACCCGCGAGGCAGTCATCATCGATCCGGGTGGAGACGAGGAGAGGATTTATGCCGCCGTTTCCCGGGAAGATGTCAGGCCTGTCATGGTTGCACTCACGCATGGTCACCTGGACCATGTCGGTGCGACTGCCGTGGTCGCGCGGCACTATGGAATCCCCGTGATCGGCCCGCATCCTGACGACCGTTTCTGGATCGATGCACTCCAGCAGCAGGTCCAGATGTTCGGGTTTCCCCCTGTCGAGAATTTTACGCCGGACCGCTGGCTGCAGGCAGGCGATCGTCTCGAGTATGGTGACCAGAAGCTGGAAGTGCTCCACTGCCCGGGGCATACACCCGGCCACCTTGTCTTCTATCAACCGGTCGAGAAAATCGCTTTCGTGGGTGATGTGATTTTTCGTGGCTCTATCGGGCGGACAGACTTTCCGAAAGGCAATCATCAGCAACTGCTCGATTCAATTCGCTCTCAAATTTTTACACTCGATGCA
>JASFPB010000292.1:0-3231 GCA_050116235.1 Chromatiales bacterium
ATTACTTTCTGCTGCCTGTCGATCACTTCTACAACTTCAGCCCTGGCCAGTTGCAGCGGCCTCCAAGTCGCATCACATCCACCTGACGTCAGCAACTGCTGGCGACGTTATTCCTGTTTATCTCAGTTAGCAGCCGTTCGGGCTGCAATGGATGTGAGCCATGAGTCGATATTTTTTTATACCGTTACCGATCCTCTTTCTGTTTCTTGCCGGTTGCTCCGATGAGCCAGGCAAGCCGAGTGAGTCCCTGGCAGAGGCCAGCGACGACACCGTGCTGGAGCATGCAAGGAAGCATATGGATCCGAAATATGTCTGCCCGATGCATCCGCAGATCATCAAGAACGAGGAGGGCAGTTGCCCGATCTGCGGGATGGACCTGGTGCCGAAGATGATCGATCCGAACACCGGAAAACATCCGGCCGTCTCCGTGAAAGGCGAAATCATCCAGAGCATGGGCCTGCGAACCGAAGTCGTCCGCAAGGACACCCTGTGGCGCTTCATCAGGACAGTCGGCCGCATCGACTATAACGAAACGAAACTCATTCACCTCCATCCCCGTGCCGAAGGCTGGATGGATTCGCTCATGATTCGTTCCGAGGGTGAGCAGGTGAGAGAGGGTGACAAGCTGGGAACCTTCTACTCCCCCGAGATTCTGTCGGCACAGGTAGATTTCTTCGTTGCGCTGGAGCAATCAGGCAACATCCGCAGCAGCCGTGTTGAGAAGGCGCGAAACCGTCTTCGAATACTGGGTGTTGATGACACCACCATTCGGCAGCTCGAGAAAGAGCGGGAGACGCGCAACGCATTGCCTGTTTATGCACCCGGCGATGGCATCGTCACCATGCTTGGTGCACGCGAAGGCATGTTCCTCGCGCCCGACATGGAGATGATGACGATTGCCGATCTCTCGAGTGTCTGGGTCATGGTCGATGTCTACGAGCACCAGATCGGCTGGCTGACGGAGGGACTCACGGCCGAGATCAGTGTGCCGGCATGGCCGGGAGAGTCCTGGGAGGGCACGGTCGACTATATCTACCCCGAACTCGACATGAAAAGCCGGACCCTGCGCGTGCGGCTCGAGTTTCCCAACCCTGATATGCAACTCAAGCCCAACATGTTTGCCGAGGTGAAAATATACGGTGGCCCGCAAGCTGACACGCTCCAGATACCAGCCGAGGCGCTGATCCGGACCGGTAAGCGCGACACGGTCGTGACGGCGCTTGGCGATGGTCGCTTCCAGCCTGTGGATGTTGTTGTCGGTGCCCAGAGTAATGGCAATGTCGAGATACTCAGCGGACTCGAAGAGGGTGACGAGATCGTCACTTCGGGACAGTTCCTGATCGATTCGGAGTCGAGTCTGCAGGCCAGTTTCCAGCGCATGACCGGAGAGTAGGATGCTCAGGGGACTCATTCGCTGGTCGGTACAGAATCGCTTTCTCGTGCTGCTTGCCAGCCTGCTGATCACGGCATGGGGCTGGCATGCCCTCAAGGAGACACCGCTCGATGCCATCCCGGATCTCTCTGATGTGCAGGTCATCATCAAGACAAGTTATCCCGGGCAATCGCCGCGTGTCGTCGAGGAGCAGGTCACCTATCCGATCACGACCACCATGTTGTCTGTACCAGGTGCCGAGGTCGTGCGTGGCTATTCCTTCTTTGGCGACTCCTATGTCTACGTGCTCTTCGAGGATGGCACCGATATCTACTGGGCGCGTGCCCGTGTGCTCGAGTACCTCAATCAGGCGGCGGCCAGCTTGCCGTCCGGCGTGCAGCCACGGCTCGGACCGGATGCAACGGGTGTTGGCTGGATCTACAGCTATGCGCTCGTTGACAGGTCCGGAACCCATGATCTTGCGCAACTCACCTCATTGCAGAACTGGTTCCTGAAATACGAACTGCAGACAGTCCCCGGTGTGGCCGAGGTCGCAACAGTGGGTGGCATGGTGCGCCAGTACCAGGTCGTGGTGGATCCTGAAAAACTGCGTGCCTACGGTATCCCTCTCGATACCATCAGCATGGCGATCCGCAACGCCAACCAGGAGGTCGGCGGTTCCGTTGTCGAACTGGCCGAAGCCGAGTACATGATTCGCACGCGCGGCTACCTGCAGTCACTCGAGGATCTCGGCAAGATCCCGATTGCGACAACCGATGCGGGAACGCCAGTGCTGCTCGGTGATATCGCAACACTCCAGATCGGCCCCGAGATGCGGCGTGTCGTGGCGGATCTCGATGGCCGGGGTGAAATCACCGGAGGTATCGTTGTGATGCGCTACGGTGAAAATGCCCTCACCACCATCGAAGCAGTCAAGCAGCGAATCGAGGAACTCCGCCAGGGACTGCCCGAGGGCATCGAAATCGTCGAGACCTATGACCGCTCTGCCCTGATTCATCGTGCAGTCGACAATCTCAGGGACAAGCTCGTCGAGGAATTCATTGTCGTGGCGCTGGTGTGTCTCGTTTTCCTGTTCCACCTCCGTTCGGCCTTTGTCGCCATCGTCACGCTGCCGCTGGGCATTCTTGCATCCTTCATCGTCATGCAGCAGCAGGGGATCAATGCCAACATCATGTCCCTCGGCGGCATCGCGATTGCGATCGGCGCCATGGTCGACGCGGCCATCGTGATGATCGAAAATGCCCACAAGCACCTGGAACGCTACAAGCATGCGCACGGGCATATGCCTCGCGGGCGAGAGCATTGGGAAACGATCACCACGGCAGCTGTCGAGGTGGGACCGGCTCTCTTCTTCTCCTTGCTGATCATTACGCTGAGTTTCCTGCCGGTCTTCACCCTCGAGGCGCAGGAGGGCCGCCTCTTCTCACCTCTGGCCTACACCAAGACCTATGCCATGGCAGCCTCGGCGGGTCTCGCAGTCACTCTTGTGCCCGTGCTCATGGGCTATTTCATCCGTGGACGCATTCCGGATGAGCGCACCAATCCGCTGAATCGCCTGCTGATCTGGCTCTACCGGCCTTCACTTACTGCCGTATTGAAACTGCCCGGACTGACCATCCTTGCTTCGCTACTGCTGGTTCTGAGTCTCGTGATCCCGCTCAATGGTTTCCCCGGGTTTCTCGAGCCGCTCAAATGGCCCTTTTCGGCCTATGCTGCGGTCACCAATGCGCCGGCTGACAGCAGTGCGCGCCAGCTGGTCGCGAATATCGAATCCGCACAGCAAGAGATCGCAAAAGAGTGGAAGCAGCGCTTTCATGACACGCCCTGGCTCGCACGCT
>JASFPB010000293.1:0-3216 GCA_050116235.1 Chromatiales bacterium
CCGAGGAGGAGATTCTCGGTCGATACATTGAAATCTGCCGTATTCCGGCCATCCTCGAATCGCAGGATCAGGACATCGAATATGGTCTGGAAGAGATGGAAGCCCTTCTGGAAACACGCTGAACATTGAAATCAAGAGGCTGAACAATGGCGAATGACAAGTCACTGATCGAGATACTCAAGAGCAGGGGGGTCAGTCGCAGGGCATTTCTGAAATTCTGCACGACCACGGCATCAATGATGGCGCTGCCTCCATCCATGGTTCCGGCCATCGCCAGCGCCCTCGAAAAGGCCAGACGCCCGTCGGTGATCTGGTTGTCTTTCCAGGAATGTACCGGCTGTACCGAATCGCTGACGCGCTCTCATACACCGACTGTCGAGGGATTGATCTTCGACGCCATCTCACTCGATTATCACCATACGCTGCAGGCAGCGTCCGGCGATGCCGCGGAACATGCCCGCGAAGAGGCGATGAAAGAGAATGATGGCAACTACCTGCTGGTCGTCGACGGCTCCATTCCTCTCGATAACCCCGGTTACTCCACGATCGCGGGTATCAGTAACCTCGATATGCTCAAGGAAACCGCGAAGGGTGCGGCAGCTATCATCTCGGTCGGCAGCTGTGCTGCCTTTGGCGGCCTGCCGCACGCGAACCCCAACCCGACGGGGGCGGCCTCGGTCGCTGACATCATCACGGACAAGCCGATCATCAACGTACCGGGATGCCCGCCGATCCCGGTGGTCATCACAGGCGTCTTCCTGCACTACCTCACGTTCGGGACGATCCCGGAACTCGATGAGCTGGGGCGCCCGAAAGCCTTTTTCGGCCAGAACATTCATGACCGCTGTTACCGCCGGCCATTCTATGAACGCGGCCAGTTCGCGGAAACCTTCGACGACGAGGGTGCCAAGGCCGGCTGGTGTCTCTACAAGCTCGGCTGCAAGGGGCCGATCACCTACAACGCCTGCGCAACCATGAAATGGAACCAGGCGACCAGTTTCCCGATCGAATCCGGACATGGTTGTCTCGGTTGCTCTGAACCCAGATTCTGGGATATGGGCGGTTTCTATACTGCACTGTCCGAACCGACTCTTGATGTTACCCGCGCTGTGGGCGTTGCGGCTGCTGTTGGTGCAGGTGCCGGTCTTGCTGTTGGTGCGGTCAACCAGATCAAGAAGAAACGCGCACAGAGCAATCACGAGACCGTCTCGGTCGACGATTACAAAGAGGAGGCCTGATCATGACATCTGCCGAATTTCTTCTCTGGGTGCGGGGCCCCGGCCTGCAAATCGCGGCGGTGATTTTCGCATTCGGAATCATCCTGCGGTTTTTCGAAATCTACATGATGGGGCGCAAGAAGAACCTTTCCGCGAAACGAGCCGGCGGTACCGGAGCCGGCTTTCGCACAATCGCGACGCGTTTCCTGCCTGCGGATTCCGAGACCATGCGGCGTTCGATGTTTACTGTCGTGGCGGGATACATCTTCCATATCGGCCTCTTCGTCACTATCTTCCTGTTCGTGCCTCATATCCAGTTGTTCGGGGCCCTGACAGGCATTACATGGCCAGGGTTACCGATGCCGGTCGTCGACTTCTTTACCGTGATCTCCATGATCGCCCTGCTGGCCCTGATGTGGCAGCGGCTGACCAAGCCGGTCCTGCGCATGCTCTCGACCGGGCATGACCACCTTGTCTGGA
Organism: Chromatiales bacterium; assembly: GCA_050116235.1. Taxonomy (GTDB): domain Bacteria; phylum Pseudomonadota; class Gammaproteobacteria; order Chromatiales; family Chromatiaceae; genus Sva-25. The sequence goes on from JASFPB010000293.1 coordinate 1,698, forward strand.
CCCTCACGTTTCTGCCTTTGCTGACCGGCTACCTGGCGTATCACCATCTCTTTGTTCCGTATACATGGATGCTGGCGATCCACATTCTCTCGGTGGAGCTCCTGATGATCCTGTTTCCATTCACCAAGCTGATGCATGCGTTTACGCTGTTTGTCTCGCGCTGGTACACGGGCTCGATGGCCGGCGAGAAGGGGGTCAAGGTATGAGCAAGCCGACTTTAGAGCGGGGCATCAATGCCCTCAAGGAACAGATTGATGCGCCGATCGCATCTTTCTTCAGCAGCTGCGTGCATTGCGGCATGTGTGCCGATGCCTGCCTCTTCCACACGGAAACCGGCGATCCGCGCTATGTGCCCATCCGCAAGCTCGAGCCGATGCGCCGTCTCTGGGAACAGGAGTACACACTCGTCGGTCGCCTGAAAAAAATCGCCGGCCTGTCGAAAAAGATTACGGCAGAGGAACTCGAGGAGTGGCAGGAGCTTGTCTACAACTCGTGCAGTCTCTGCGGGCGCTGCTCCATGGTCTGCCCCGTGGGGAATGACATTGTCTACATGATTCGCAAGATGCGTGAAGGCATGTCGGCTGCCGGCTATGCCCCCGAGGGTCTTATCGGCGCCTCGACCCGCGCTGTCGAGATCGGCAGCCCGATGGGCGTCACCATCAAGGCCGTCGAGGCCCAGGTGAAGCATGCGGAGAAGGACCTCGGCTTCGAGATTCCGATGGATGCCGAGGGCGCCGAATACCTCGTGCTGATGTCCTCCATGGAAATCATGAACTATCCCGAGTACCTGCAGGCCGTTGCCAAAATCATGCAACAGGCCGGCAAGAGCTGGACGATTTCCTCGGAGGCTTTCGAGGCCACCAATGCGGGCATCCAGATAGGCGCCAGTGACATCGCGCGCGTACTCGTGCAGCGCATCGTCGATGCGGCGGAAAAACTCAAGGTCAAGACGGTCATCAGCCCCGAGTGCGGCCATGCCTACACGGCGATCCGGTGGGAAGGTGCGAACCTCGTTGGTCGACCGTTCGACTTCAAGGTGCAGCATATCCTCGAGGTGCTAGACGAACTGCGCGAGCAGGGATTGCTGAAGACCGAAGGTAGCGAGGATTCACGCATGACCTTTCATGATCCCTGCCAGCTTGTACGCCGCGGGGGGGTTGTCGAGCAACCGCGCAACCTGTTGAAAATGGTTGCCACCGACTTCGTCGAGATGAAGGATCACGGCATGATGAACTGGTGTTGCGGTGCCGGCGGCGGCGTCAGTGCAAATGAGGACGCGCACGAACTCAAGCTCACCTCTTTCAATCGCAAGAAAAAACAGCTCGACGAACTCAAGGTCGATGCACTGGTTACGGCCTGCGCCAACTGCCGTATCCAGCTCGAGGAAGGCCTGGAGGAAAACGAGATGGATCTTCCGGTCCTCGGCCTGACCGAAATGCTTGCTGAGCATCTTGTTACCGAACAACCCGGCAAGGAGGAGTGATCATGACCAATATCAGCAATGACGCCACTTTCAGGG
>JASFPB010000294.1:0-3209 GCA_050116235.1 Chromatiales bacterium
AGCAGTGGAAGAGACTCAATCTTGCATGGGTTCTTTTCTTCATTCTCCTGGGCATCCTGAACCTCGCGGTCGCTTTCAACTTCAGCGAGGCTACATGGGTAAACTTCAAGCTCTTTGGTCTCATGGGCCTGACCGTCCTTTTCGCACTCGGCCAGGGCTTCTATATTGTCCGCCATACCCAGGAATCCGCTGACTGATCTCTGGAAGGTATTTTCACCATGTATTATGCAATCATCGCTGAAGACACCCCGCAATCGCTCGATAAACGCCTCGCAGTGCGTCCTGATCACCTCAAGCGCCTCGAGACGCTGCGTCAGGACGGACGCCTGCTGACTGCCGGCCCGCACCCCGGCATCGACAGCGAGGACCCCGGAGATGCCGGCTTCAGTGGCAGCCTTGTCATTGCCGAATTTCGATCCCTCGAGGATGCCATTGCCTGGGCAGAGGATGATCCCTATCGACATGCCGGCGTCTATGCCAGCGTGACCGTCAAACCCTACAAAAAGGTATTCTGATGAAAATAATGATGACCGTCCTTCTACTTCTGCTGGCTTTCGTGGCACATGCAGAAGATCAGAAAGGCGATGAGCTGAACAAGATCATCCTGACAATCAATGGTGAGTCCATTACGATCTCGGACATGCTCTCCTATGCGAGCCTCAGGGATGGCATGCCACTCTCCGAGAACCCTGTGGAAGCACAGAACCAGATTCTCAACGAGATGCTCACCACCATCATGCTGAGCCAGGAGGCTGGCAGGCTTGGTCTTGAGAAAGAGGAGTCAACCATGCGCACCCTGAAATTCATGCGCATGAATGTACTCAGGGACACGCTCATCGAGCGCATGATGAACGACCAGTCGGTCTCCGAGGAGGAACTCGAAAAGGCCTATGCAGAGAACTATCCGGTGGAGCCGGAGATCCGCTATCTGGTCAGGCATATTCTGGTCGACGATTCATCAAAAGCGGAGGAGATCATCAGCCAGCTCGACGAGGGTGCTGAATTCGAGGCACTGGCCAGAGAGCTCTCGACGGGACCCTCGGGACCGGAGGGAGGATCACTCGGCTGGATCTCACCCGAGATCGTTGTACCCGCTTTTGCCGCGGCGATGCTGAAACTTGAGAAGGAGCAATATACAAAGGCCCCCGTTGAGACAGAATTCGGCTGGCACGTCATCCTGCTCGAGGATGTGCAGGAGGTCGAACGTGAAGAGCCGCCCCCTCTCGAGAGCGTGCGAGCCGTGCTCGAGCAACAGATCAAGGCTCTCAAGGTACAGTCCGAAATTCAGCAACTCCGTGAATCCATAAGTATTGAGACACCGGAGGAATCGATGATACAGATCAACAGGCCAGATGAGGCCGGGTCAAGCGAGTGACCACAGGCAGGAACCAGCCGGGCCAGCCCGGCTTTCACATTTTCCCCGGCTGAGGGAAGGCGATGCAACTCCCGGATTGTGTGTTATTGCCACCTCTCTTCTGGTCAGGTCTTTGATGAGAGACATCGCCCTGAGTAGATCCTGCCTGCAGGCAAGCGTTCCACCCGGTGTTGTTGGCAGGTAATCAAGTCACATGGAAAAGATCATTCTGCTCGTCCCGCTGATACCGCTCCTGTCGGCTCTGCTGACACAGCTGCTTTCTCCGCGGATGGGCCGTCAGGTCGCCAGGATCAGTGTCTTTGCGAGCCTGCTGACTTTTCTGTTTGCCGTGGCTGCGCTCTGGCTGGTACTGGCCGTACCGGGATCACACGGTTTGCATCTTTTCGGTACCTCTGCTCTCCTCCTGCTCGATCCGCTCAGCAGTCTCATGGCGACGGTGATCGCCGGTATCAGTCTGATCGTCCATATCTACTCAGTGCGCTACATGGCAGAAGAGACGGGGTATGCACGGTTTTTCATTTTACTGGACCTGATGACCACCGCTCTGCTCGTGATGGTAGCAGCAGGAGACCTCTTGACGCTCCTCGTTGCCTGGCACCTGATTGGCGTACTGCTCTACTTCCTGCTCGGGCAGAATACAAGGGACAAATCAGCATGGCGTTATGCCTTCTGGACGAAGATCACCTACCGTATCGGAGATATGCCACTGGTGATTGCAGCTGTACTTCTCTACCAGGCTTACGACACCTGGTCACTGCCGGTTATCTTCGAACAGCTCATGGCTGCACCGGAAGCTCACAAGGTGCTCGGACTGAGACTGCCTGATGTCGTCGCGGCACTGATTGCCTTTTCAGCTTATGCACGTTCAGCCCAGTTTTTTGTGCATACCTGGCTACCCTACACCATGTCTGGCCCGACACCTGTCTCGGCACTCATGCATGCAGGAATCGTCAATGCGGGCGGCTTTGTCATCAACCGATTCGCGCCGGTCTTCATGCAGAGCTCGGATGTCCTGCACTGGGTCTTTATCGTCGGGCTCTTCACGGCTGTGGTCGGCTCGATGCTGATGCTGACGCAGAACGACATCAAGAAATCTCTCGGTTATTCCACCATGGGCCAGATGGGATTCATGATCATGGAGTGCGGCATCGGCGCTTTCTCACTGGCGATCTACCATCTGATTGCCCACGGTCTCTTCAAGGGAACCATGTTTCTCGGCGCGGGTGGCGTGATCAACAGTGCGCGCAAGAGTGACTATGTCCCAAAGGAAGACCTCTATACCTTCATTGTCGAACGAAGGCCTGCGAGGCAGCGACTGCCCTGGCTGACGATGGCAGCGGTAACGCTGGCCGTGCCTGTCTTCATCCTGGTCTCGACGCACTGGCTCATTTCCCAGGATTACTTCCAGAAACAGAGCGCTGTCGTGCTGCTGTTCTTCGGCTGGATAACCGGCGCCCAGCTGATCTTCTCCTCCTACCAGATGGGCACCAGGAATATTCGCCGCATGGTCATCCTGGCTATCGTCTCCTTCGCGGTGGTCGTGCTCGGCTACACCCTGATCAGCCATGCCTTCGACCTCTTTCTCTATCCCGACCCGGTGTTTCGTGAACAGCTCTATGCTGCAGCGGATATCGATATCATCTGGTTCGATGCGCTGATCGTGCTGGTCACGCTGATCATCATCTTCGGCTGGTTCATCACCTTTCTTGCCGACCGTGATGGTGGCCGCAAGAAGCGCTATGCCAGCAATCTCTGGCTGATGTTCTACGCACTGACGTCCCGCGAGTTCTATCTGCCGCATCTCTATACGCTGATGACACGCCGCCTGCTGAAA
>JASFPB010000295.1:0-3209 GCA_050116235.1 Chromatiales bacterium
CGTGGAATGTACCCACCCACATGGCACCGGCTGGCGTATTGAGCATCTGCTCGATGCGGGCACGCATCTCGCGTGCCGCCTTGTTGGTAAAGGTAACGGCAAGAATGTTCCAGCTGGAGACCTGCTCCACCTCGATCAGCCAGGCGATACGGTGAACCAATACACGTGTCTTGCCCGAGCCTGCGCCCGCAAGGATGAGCTGGTTTGACTGCGAGGCAGTCACCGCTTCCCGCTGCGCGTCGTTCAGTTGATCGAGAATATGTGAAACGTCCATTAAAAGTAAGTCTTCACTAACTTTCTACTACAGGTCCCGGATCTTTTGACGTCCTCTGGTTCCTGTCATGACTCTTTCTTCCGCGGGTGCATCTGTATGGGGCAAAAAAATCCCTGTCCCTACTCTACCAGTTTTGTTCTCTTTTTGTTTTCATTCGATGCGGCTCTGTTTCCAGCCGCTGTGAGATTACATGCAGCAGTACAGTTGTCTGGATGCCCGGGAATATTGCCTCCGGCCCGTTCCGGAAGTGATCCCGCTGACCGCTATCGATGCTGTCGCGCTTTGCAAGCATCCTGCCACGGGAGAGATTCATCCCGGCTCTCTGCTGTCATGTTGAAACAGTCTGCAGGAAAACCGATGAAATGAGACAGAACTAGATATCCAGGTTTTCGACATCCAGTGCGTTACGCTCGATGAATTCCCGGCGGGGTTCGACCTGATCACCCATGAGGGTGGTAAAGATCTCGTCGGCAGCGACGGCATCCTCGATGGTCACCTGCAACAGCCTGCGAACATCAGGATCCATGGTCGTTTCCCAGAGCTGCTCGGGATTCATTTCACCGAGGCCCTTATAGCGCTGGATATGCTGTCCGCGTTTTGCTTCCTCCATGATCCAGTCGAGCGCCTCGCCGAAACTCTTGATCTGTTGCTGCTTGTCACCGCGCGCGATGCTTGCACCCTCCATGATCAGGCCATCGAGTTCGAGCCCGAGTTCGCTGATCTTGCGGTAGTCGGCACCTTCGAAGAATTCCAGTGGCAAGAGCTGTTCGGAATGGATGCCATGCACCTTGCGAATGATCGCAATGGCTTGCTGCTCCCCCTCATCACGCAACTCGATACCATAGGAATCCGTCGCCTTGCGCTCCGCGTTGAGCCGTCCCTCGAGCTCATTAACCCATTGAATTAATTGTTCTTTATTTGTTAGTAAATCCTCACTAACAATCGGCATATATATCAACTGGTCCATGACCTGCGGATCATACTTGCGACCCAGCCGGGTGATCAATTGCCTCACGGCGATGAACTGCCTGGCCAGCGTTTCGAATGCTGTATCTGCCAGCGGTGGAGCATCCTCGGCCACCGAGAGCTGTGCGCCATCAAGCGCGCTCGTCAGAAGATACTGGCTGAGCTCTGTATCATCCTTGAGGTATCGCTCCTGCTTGCCCTTCTTGACCTTGTAGAGCGGAGGCTGGGCGATGTAGATGTGTCCGCGCTCGACGAGTTCGGGCATCTGGCGATAGAAGAAGGTCAGCAAGAGAGTCCGGATGTGGGCTCCATCAACATCGGCATCGGTCATGATGATGATGCGGTGATAGCGCAGCTTGTCGGGATCGAACTCCTCGCGTCCGATTCCACATCCGAGGGCGGTAATCAGTGTACCCACTTCCTGCGATGAGAGCATCTTGTCAAAGCGCGCTTTTTCGACATTGAGAATCTTTCCACGCAACGGGAGGATAGCCTGGTTCTTGCGGTCCCTGCCCTGCTTGGCAGATCCGCCTGCCGAGTCGCCCTCGACAAGATAGAGTTCCGAAAGCTCCGGGTTTTTCTCCTGGCAGTCCGCGAGCTTTCCGGGAAGACCGGCGATATCGAGCACTCCCTTGCGTCGCGTCATTTCGCGCGCTTTCCTGGCCGCCTCGCGTGCACGCGCCGCATCGATCATCTTGCCGGCAATTGCCTTGGCATCGTTCGGGTTTTCGAGGAGGAAATCCGAAAATTTCTCGGAAATCAGCGCCTCGACGATTCCCTTGACTTCCGACGAGACCAGCTTGTCCTTGGTCTGGGATGAAAACTTTGGATCCGGTACTTTCACTGAGAGCACTGCAGTGAGGCCCTCGCGCGCGTCATCACCGGTGGTGTTGACTTTCTGCTTTTTCGCCAGATTTTCACGCTCGATGTACTGGTTAAGGGTGCGAGTCAGCGCGGCGCGAAAACCGGCCAGATGGGTACCGCCGTCGCGCTGAGGAATATTGTTCGTATAGCAGAAGATATTCTCCTGGTAGGATTCGTTCCACTGCATTGCGAGTTCAACCCCGACATCATCCTTTTCGGAGGAAAAGCGGAACACCTTCTCGTGCATCGGCGTCTTCTTGCGGTTGAGATGCTCTACAAACGCCTGAATCCCCCCCTCGTATTCAAAAACATCTTCCTTGTCACTACGTTCATCTTTAAGAACGATGCGTACACCGGAGTTCAGGAACGAAAGTTCACGCAATCGCTTCGCAAGAATGTCGTAGTGATACTCGGTATCCGTAAAAATCCCGGAACTTGGCTTGAAATGAACCATCGTGCCCGTCTTGTCCGTCTCGCCAGTGATTTCGAGCGGATTTTCGGGAACGCCGAGGTGGTATTTCTGGTAATGCACGTGCCCTTCACGGGAGATTGTCAGTTCCAGCACGTCAGAAAGCGCGTTGACAACCGAGACACCCACACCGTGAAGACCGCCTGAAACCTTGTAGGAGTTGTCATCGAACTTGCCGCCGGCGTGCAGCACAGTCATGATGACCTCCGCCGCGGACTTGTTCTCCTCCTCGTGCATGCCCACCGGGATACCCCGGCCATCATCCGATACTGTGATCGAACCGTCCGCATGGATCACGACCTTGATTTCCGAGCAATGACCCGCCAGCGCTTCATCGATCGAGTTATCGACAACCTCGAAAACCATGTGATGCAGGCCGGTTCCATCATCAGTATCACCGATGTACATGCCAGGACGCTTGCGAACCGCATCGAGACCTTTCAGAACCTTGATGGAGGATGAATCGTAGCTCATAGTTTTTTCTCCGGATAACCGAATTATTATACCCGATTTACCCCTCAAAAGCCTCGTTTATTGCTGTTTTTAAACCATTAGAGGACTGTTTTTACAGGATTTTCCACCTGAGCCGAATCTTTCAGACGCGACTGTTCCACGTGGAACAATCGATCAACACTT
>JASFPB010000296.1:0-3206 GCA_050116235.1 Chromatiales bacterium
CTATGAACACGAAGCGCCTTTCGACTTGATCATCAATGGAACATCCGCTGGCCTCTCGGGCAGGGTGCCGGCGATTTCCGCCGGCTGCCTGAAGCCCGGCGGCTGGACCTACGACATGATGTACAGCGACGAACCGACGGCCTTCGTCCGGTGGGGACTGGAGCACGGCGCAGCGAAAGCACTCGATGGCCTCGGCATGCTTGTCGAGCAGGCAGCGGAATCCTTCTATCTATGGCGTGGCGTGCGTCCCGAGACAGCCCCCGTCATCAGGCTGCTGCGTCCGTGAAGATTCACCTGCTGGCCGTTGGTACGAAGATGCCCAGCTGGGTAGTGACGGCATTCGAGGAGTACGCCAAGCGCATGCCGCGTGAATGCTCCATCGAACTCAGGGAGATCCCGCCTGCACATCGTGGCAAGAGCGGCAATCCCGATCGCTACAAGGCCGAAGAAGCGCAACGCATTCTCTCTGCACTGCCCAAAGGCGCACACCTGGTCGTGCTCGACGAGCATGGCAAGTCCTGGACGACGAAACAGCTTTCGCAACAGCTCGATGGCTGGATGCATTCAGGACAGGATGTGGCCCTTGTCGTCGGTGGTCCGGACGGGCTCGATCCATCCGTCATGCAGCTGGCGCAACAGAAATGGTCGCTCTCTGCGCTGACCCTGCCGCACCCGATGGTGCGTATTCTGCTGGCCGAACAGCTTTATCGCGCCTGGACCATCTTGCAGGGGCATCCCTACCACAGGGAGTAGTCGATGGCCGGAACGCACCCTGGAACGGGCTGAAGATGCCGCGAATCCTGCTTTACGGCTTCGGCCCCTACGATAACCACGAGACCAATATCAGCGGCGAACTGGTCAGGGAAATGCGTTTACCCAAGGGGGTGCAGCGGCGAGTTTTCGATGTCTGTTTCGACCGTTCGATGCTTATCGATGCCGTCGATGCCTGTGACCCCGATCTGGTCATAGGGCTTGGGCAGAGCGCCCGCTCGAGAAAGATACGTATCGAGCGCAAGGCCGTGAACCTGATGGGGGAGAGGAGTGAAAAGAAGCGACCGATCAACAGGCAGGGGCCTGAACAGATATTCATGCCTCTCGACATCCCATACGATGAGAGGGCGCGTCTCTCCTACGATGCCGGTACCTATGTCTGCAATTTTTCCATGTATGTCATTGCCGACCATTTTCGGGACAGTGGCAGGCTTTCGGGCTTTGTACATTTGCCAAAGCGGTGTGGCATGCGGGAGGCAGAAGCCTTCGTTAAACAGTTTGTCGAACAGATCCTCCGGTCATGAACGCAATGCTTTTGATACCCGGTGTCTCAGTGGCTTGTAACAGAGAACAGACGCGCTCGATGCGCGGCATCTTTTGGCTGACTCGTTTAGAATAGCCGGAATATGAAATGACAGGCTTGATCAGGTGATCTCAATGAAAAGTTCTAGTCTTCCGTTACTTGCGGCTCTCCTTTTGCTCGCAGTCTCAGATGTCTCCGCGCACTCTGCCGAAGGGCTTGCCGGGGGATTCTTCAGTGGCCTCATGCATCCTGTACTTGGCCCTGATCATGTCATCGCGATGGTGGCGGTTGGTCTCTGGGGCGCTTTCCTCGGCAAGCCGGCGATCTGGTTGTTGCCAATCGTCTTTCCCATGGTCATGGCTTTTGGCGGCGCGCTCGGCGTAGCGGGTGTTCCTGTGCCCGCAGTGGAAACCGGCATTGCGGTCTCCGCAATTGTGCTTGGCGCCATGGTGGCCTTCGCCGTGCGTCCGCCAATCTGGGTGGCTGCTGTTATTGTCGGTGCCTTTGCTATCTTTCACGGGCATGCACACGGAACCGAGCTGCCTGGCGCCGCCAATCCGCTTGCCTACAGCCTCGGATTCGTGATCGCGACAGGCCTGCTGCATCTGTGCGGCATTGCCTTCGGTACGCTGACGCACTGGCCTGCCGGCAAGGTTGCTGTGAGGGCGGGCGGGGGCCTGATAGCGCTTGGAGGCTTTGCCTTTCTGTTCGGTCTTGCATAAGACATTTTATGCGCCTGCTTCTTGCGCTTGTTCTGGCCTGCATGCCGGGGATTGCATTGGCACATGCTCCAATCGAGGGCATGGATAGCTTCTACAATGGTGTACTGCACCCGGTACTTGTGCCGGCACATTTGCTTGCCATCATGACAGCCGGAATGCTCATCGGTCAGCAGGGGGTGAAGCGGATGCAGGCACCCCTGATCGCCTTCCTCTTCGTGTTGATCGCGGCGCTGACAACGACCGGTTTCCTTGACCTTTCGTTGCCAGAGTCCGTTGGCGAGAGGCTCCTGCTGTCGATGGCCGTCCTTTGCGGTGTGCTCGTTGCAGTCGAAATGGAGTTGTCTCTCATGCCACTGATGACCCTCGGCATCGTACTTGCGTTCCTGGTCGGTATGGATTCGTCACAGCCTGAACTGCAGGGCAGGGCAAAGCTAGCGATCCTGACCGGTACAGGCGTCGGCGGTTTTCTGCTTATCCTCTATGCTGCAGCCGCAGCGGAGTTCGCAAACAGGCACTGGCAGAAAATCGGCATCCGTATCCTGGGCTCCTGGGCAACGGCCAGCGCTTTCATCGTGCTGGCTTTTTCATTTGCATCGATCAGAGGTCTCTGATCCCTGTGAGGGCGACGCAGGTTGCGCAATGCGCCCCTTTGATGCAGGAAGGATAACAATAACGTGTATAGAAGAGCTGGATCCAACATGATTGTCACGCGCACCCTTATTCTTTGCGGATTGCTGATCTTCTCGCCCTGGGTTTATGGCACGGAGAGTGAGGCCGGGGAAACCGCGTTGCTTGGCGAGACCCTGCAGAGCCTTGCCGATTTTCTCAAGCTGCAGGCATCCCTGCAGGAGGATATCGCAGAGATACGCGAGTCGTTGAAGAGTGCCGAGTCCGAGGTCGAAAAGCAGGCGCTGACAGCACGACTCGAGAAGCTCGAGACCGATCTTCGCACGACCCGTCAGAATTTCGAGCAAATTGCTGCTGGCAGTAACCTCGGCAACCTGCGAACACTGGAACAACAGAAGTTCAACTTTCAGGAGGAGATGCTCTCGCTGGTCGAACCTGTGGTGAAGGAACTCAAGGATATGACCAGCGATGTCCGCAAGAAGTCGGAACTCAGGGAAGCCATCACCCGTTATTCCGAGAAGCTGCCGCTTGCAGACAGTGCTATCGAGAATTTGTCGAATCTC
>JASFPB010000297.1:0-3178 GCA_050116235.1 Chromatiales bacterium
AGTGATCGACACGCTGGCGATCAAGTGCAGACGAGCACTGAAGGAGACCGGGATCAGCGACCTCGTGCTGGCCGGTGGCGTGAGCGCCAACAGGCGTTTGCGCGAGCGCATGCAGCAGGAGTTGCAGAAACTCGGCGGGCGCGCATGGTACCCCCAGCCGCAATTCTGTACCGACAACGGCGCCATGATTGCTTATGCGGGCTGCCAGCGGCTGCTCGCAGGCGCGGGTGAATCCGGCGAATTTCAGGTCAGGGCAAGGTGGCCGATGGAGCAGCTCGAAGCGGTTTGATCAGGACAACAGGGAAGCTTGTGAGCCTGGCTGAGATCGCCACGTCGGCCTGCGGCCTCCTCGCGACAACAATTTTCCGATTTCCGCGTTACATTGCATAGCGTGACACACCGGAGGAGGGATGAACTCAGCCGACCGGGCAGTTACCTTAGTCCTTCTCCGGACCCTGTTCCTCACTGATCTTTCCCTCTTCGCCGCTGAGCAGGTTGCGGATGTTGCTGCGGTGGCGCCAGAAAAGAACAAGAGTGATGATGAGCTGGATAACAACCAGTGAGGGTTCGGGCCAGAAGAACCAGACCACTACGGGCGCCAGGGCCATGGCAACGAGCGCGGCAAGTGACGAAATATTGAGGACGTAGGCGACGAAGAGCCAGATGCCGGCGATACTTGCCCCGATCGCCAGCGACAGGCCGAACTGGAATCCGAGCGCCGTGGCCACGCCCTTGCCCCCCTTGAAGCCGAAAAAGAGCGGGTAGAGATGGCCTGCAAAGGCTGCCAGGCCAGCCAGCCCCAGTATCATCGGTTCGAAACCGAGCAGGTGTCCCGTGACGACAGGGAGCAGCCCCTTGAGCCAGTCACCGACGAGGGTAATGGCCGCTGCCTTCTTCCCGCCGATGCGTAACACGTTGGTCGCGCCGGGATTTTGCGAACCCTGGGTGCGCGGATCCGGCAGGCCCATGAGCCGGCAGACGACTATGGCGCTGGAGATGGAGCCGAGCAGGTAGGCGGCGATGATGAGGATGCTCTCGTAAAACATCCGCGCATTGTCGGGCCGCCGGGGCGGGCCGTCAATCGCGCAAGCCAGAATCTTGTCATCGCGAACCTTGCGCAAAAAGGTGTGGCGATCTCAGGCTTGAGGAGATAGCCACTCCCGAGATTGCTACAGTCGCTACGCTCCTTTGCAATGACATCCAGGAAGAGCAGGTATCAGAGATCATTTTCCTGTGGAAAATAATTTCCGACACCGACTTTTGTGCGACACCGGCTTTTGTGGGAGCCCGCACCGCGGGCGAATGGTCGCCAACACCAGGGCACACTTTCGTCATTCCCGCGCAGGCGGGAATCCAGAGAGAACCGGGCAGCTGGCGATCTCAGGCATGGGGAGACGGCCACACCCGAGATTGCCACAGTCGCTACGCTCCTTTGCAATGACATCCAGGAAGAGCAGGTATCAGAGATTATTTTCCTGTGGAAAATAATCTCCGACACCAGAGCACCGCGATACCGGCTTTTGTGAGAGCCCGCACCGCGGGCGAATGGTCGCCGACACCAGGGCACACTTTCGTCATTCCCGCGCAGGCGGGAATCCACAGAGAACTATGTCCCTTGCGATCTCAGGCATAGAGAGACGGCCACTTCCGGGATTGCCACAGTCGCTACGCTCCTTCGCAATGACAACAATCAATCAGGGTGCCGGGTTCGAATAGCGCTTGTGTATGGCTTCGATGCCCTCGAGGATTTCGTTGTCGAGCCGGACATGGACGCTGTCGATGTTCTCGCGCAGCTGTTCCATGGTGGTGGCGCCGATGATGTTGGCGGTCAGGAAAGGACGACTGTTGATGAAAGCCAGTGCCATCTGAGCGGGTGAGAGGCCATGGTCGCGCGCCAGTGCGGCGTAGGCTGTGGTTGCGGCAACGGATTCTTCACCACTGTAGCGCAGGTAGCTTTCGAAGAGCGTCAGGCGAGCACCCCGGGGTTTCTGGCCGTCGAGATATTTCCCCGAGAGGACCCCGAAACCCAGCGGTGAGTAGGCCAGCAGGCCGCACTGTTCACGCCAGGAGATTTCCGCCATGCCAACCTCGTAGCTGCGATTCAGCAGGTTGTAAGGGTTCTGCACGCTCTGGATACGCGGCCAGCCGCGAGCTTCGGCCAGTTGCAGATAACGCATGGTACCCCAGGGTGTTTCGTTCGAGATGCCGATATGGCGGACCTTGCCGGCACGCACGAAGCCATCCAGGACCTCGAGCGTTTCCTCGATCGGGATGATGTCCTCTTCGTCGGCCGGGGTGAAACCGAGTTCGCCGAAAAAGTTGGTATGCCGTTCTGGCCAGTGGATCTGGTAGAGATCGATAGTCTCGCACTGCAGGCGCGCCAGGGAGGCATCCAGTGCGCGCGTCATGTGATCGGCATTCAGGCGCGGTCCGCCGCGAATATGCTTCACAAACTCGCCCGGTCCCGCTACTTTGCTCGCGATGACGAGCTTGTCACGGTCGGCGCGTCCCTTCAGCCAGTTGCCGATGTAGCTCTCGGTGAGTCCGTGGGTCTCTGCTTTCGGAGGAATGGCATAGAGCTCGGCCGTGTCGATGAAATTGATGCCATGATCGACGGCATAGTCGAGTTGCATGTGAGCGTCGGCCTGGCTGTTCTGTTCGCCCCATGTCATGGTGCCGAGACAGATCAGGCTCACGTCGATGTCGGTCGTGCCGAGTTTTCTGTATTCCATGGTGTTGTCCGGGCTTCTTCAGCTCTGGTGATTTGCTTCTCACGGTGAATGGAAACAAAATGCACTCTGCAGTGTCATTGATGGTTGATGGCGGGCGAATCCGCCACCATCTGCAAGAAAATAACATCCGTCACGCGTGTGACCAACGAAAAGGATACGGCATGATAAAAAAAGTGCTCTGGTTTGCTCTTCTGCTCCCGCTCTCAGCGGGTGCAACAACCTCCGTGGTCCATGAATTCATGCTCGACAATGGCATGAAAGTCCTGGTCAAGGAGGACCATCGTGCGCCGATCGCAGTGTCCCAGGTGTGGTACAAGGTCGGTGCCAGCTACGAGCCGCGTGGCCTGACAGGCGTTTCACACGTTCTTGAACATATGATGTTCAAGGGGACAGAGAACCTTGGCCCCAACGAGTTCTCGCAGATCATTGCCGAGAATGGCGGCAAG
>JASFPB010000298.1:0-3176 GCA_050116235.1 Chromatiales bacterium
ATTCGCGTTATCGAGCTTGCGGATGACTGGTCGAGCGCTACCATCCTGCTACCGCTCAACCGGCATAACCGTAACCCTGGCGGGGGTATGTTCGGTGGTGCTATGGCATCATTGGCCGATCCTGTACCGGCCCTGATGTGCGCGAGGCTTTTCACGGGACATTCTGTCTGGACGCGTTCCATGTCGATCGATTTCAGCCGCGAGGGCCGCACCGATCTGACCTTGCAAATCGCGCTCCGCAAAGAGCAACTGGATGCGATCGAGACGGAATTGAGAAAGAAGATGCGTGCAACCCCGGAATTCGAGTATGCCTACTACGATACCGGGGGTGATCTCTGCGCCCGGGTGACCAACCGGGTCGCGATTCGTCCGTCGGGTTACAAGCCCGGTCGCGGCGCACAGGGCACAAACAAGAGGTAAGAGATGACTAACCAAGACAACCTGGACATGGAGCTTGCGAGTGGAATTGCCGCTTTCGAGGCCAAGAACTTCACCACGGCATACAGATTCCTTGCACCGTTCGCGGAGGCGGGGAATCCGGAGGCACAGTACCGCATGGCGATCATGGCCCAGAACGGTCTCGGTATGGTCGAGAACGAGCTGCTCGCCTACAAGTACATGAAGGCGGCTGCAGAGGCCGGGCTTGGCCTGGCGCAACACGGCCTCGGCTTCATGTACCTCGAGGGTGAGTGTGTCGAGCAAAATGGCGCAAAGGCACTGGAATGGTTCAGGAAAGCGGCCGAGCAGGATCTCATTGGTTCCATGACGACGATCGCGATGATGTACCAGGAGGGGAAAGGCGTCGAGCAGGATACCGAGGAAGCGAAACGCTGGTACAAGAAAGCCGGGTTCGACGAGTTCGCCTGATTCCCGCCAAAAGCTGACTCCTCTGGAGAGGCTTCGCCATACGGCTCCCTCCCGATCTGTATCCCCGGTCCGGCTATTGTTAACTGGGGGCAATTTGCTGCACAATTCCGACCATGCAAGACAAGGACCCACCAGACGGAATGGATGAATTTCGGGAGCGGCACAGACGCGGTCTGAAGCAGGGTGACGGCGCAAACGGCAGCAAGGGCTCATTTAACAGAAAACTGCCTCTCTATCTTTCCCTGGTCCTGATCATCGGCGGTGCTTATCTTCTCTACGATCTGTTACTCAAAGACTCCGTGGAACGTTTCTGGGAGCGAAACGCTGCCTTCCTGCAAGCCGAGTACCCGGAAGTGGATGTCACTGCGACCCTTTCGCAACTCGATGCCAGCCAGCAGGAGAGCCCCGGCCCTCCCGCTGTGACCGCGCCTCCACCGGAGGCGGAAAAATTGCCCCTGCAGGAGCTGGAAATCTCGCTTGCACGCCAGTTCAAAGTAAAAGAGCTCCTGATGCCGCCCGTCAGCCGCGAGCTCAAAACCACGGCATCCACAGATTTTTCCATCAAGAAGATGCCGGATCTGGCCGAAGATGCAACAGTGCGCTATGCGCTGCTCAAGTTCTCCCGCTTCGGCCTGACGCAACTGGTTCTTGTTACCGAGGGAGAGAGGACCTCTCTCTATGTCGACACAAACCACAACCTCGATCTGAGTGATGATGGCCCGCCACTCGTTGCAGACAGCGATGCCTTTGCCGTGACGCTGGTGCTGCCGATGTACCGGGCAACCGGCATCATGGGGCTCGATGGTGAATACAGGCTCTGGATCTACAGGCCTGCCGGCAGTGATGTCCTCCGCTACTATCCGCTGACCCAGCTGGCCGGCCGGATTGTGCTCGATGAGGGAGGCTTCGATGCCCTGGTTATCGAGGGAGAGAAAACAGATGCCAATTTCCTCAATGACAGCATCCTGGTTGACTGGAACGCTGACGGTGAATTCGATCCGGCGAGTGAAGAGGTTCAGCCCGGTCAGGTTGTCAGGCGCGATGACGCTCGCTACAGGTTCAGCCTCGTGGAATAAGGCCTGCCAGTCATCATAAATCTGCTCGATTCCTCCATTGAGTGCGCCAATAGGGAATCCGGGACGATTTGTGGCAAACTCTGTGCGGTTTTTCCAGAGGAGATTTAAAAATGCGAGTCATCCTGCTCGGTGGCCCCGGTGCCGGTAAAGGCACACAGGCCAACTACATCAAAGAACGCTACAACATTCCCCAGATTTCCACGGGCGACATGCTGCGTGCACACGTCAAGGCCGGCACGGAGCTCGGCATCGCTGCCAAGAAAATCATGGACGAGGGCGGCCTCGTGTCCGATGACATCATCATGGGCATGGTCAAGGAGCGCATCGCCGAAGACGATTGCAAGAACGGTTACCTCTTCGACGGTTTCCCGCGTACCATTCCGCAGGCCGAAGCGCTGAAAGAGGCCGGTGTTCCGATCGATGCAGTTGTTGAAATCGATGTCCCGGACGAGGAGATCATCAAGCGCATGTCAGGACGTCGCGTCCACGTTGCATCGGGCCGCACCTACCACGTGGTCTTCAATCCGCCGAAAGTGGAAGGCAAGGATGACGAGACTGGCGAAGACCTCATCCAGCGTGACGACGACCAGGAAGAGACCGTCAAGGCGCGCCTCAAGGTCTACCACGACCAGACCGAGCCGCTGATTGATTTCTATACGAAGGAAGCGGATGCCGGCGGTTGCAAGTACGTCAAGATCAATGGTGTCGGCGGTGTCGACGAGATCCGCGACCAGATCTTTGCCGGCCTCGACTGAGACGCGCTCGCAAGATCAGAAAAGGTCGACTTCGGTCGGCCTTTTTTGTGTCCGGGTGTAGGAGATTATTTTCCATAGAAAAATGATCCCTGATACCTGCGCTGCGCGACACCTGCACCACCCAAAAAACCAGTCATTGCGAAGGAGCGCAGCGACTGTGGCAATCTCGAGATGAATTGATTGACGCGAGCCTGAGATCGCCACACCTCGCCAGGCGAGGTTCGCGATGACAAGAAAGGCGAGTTGGTGTCGAAATTCAGGGGCCGGAGCCGGCCCCTCCCGGCGAAGATTCGCCCGCAGTGCGGGCTCCCACGAACGGGGTTCCGGTCAGAAGCCTGGTTCAAGCGGTGTCGGAGATTATTTTTCCGAAGGAAAAATGATCCCTGATACCTGCGCTGCGCGACACCTGCACCACCCAAAAAACCAGTCATTGCGAAGGAGCGCAGCGACTGTGGCAATCTCGAGATGAATTGATTGA
>JASFPB010000299.1:0-3168 GCA_050116235.1 Chromatiales bacterium
AGCTTCTCGAAGCCCTCGGCCCAGATGCCGATGAGAAAACCCAGCAGGCTGAAGGTGACAGAGGTGAGCACGAGAAATCCGAACATCCAGAGCGGATGCTGGATGTCATAGTCGACGAAGAAGCGTGCCGTAATCAGAATCAGGATGCCGATAAAGATCGATTTTGTCGCTGCCGCACCGACATAGCCTGTGACGATCTCGATCGGCGACAGCGGCGCCGAGAGTATCTCGTAGATGGTCCCCGTGAAACGCGGGAAATAGATGCCGAACGAGGCGTTGGAGATGCTCTGGCCCAGGAGCGTCAGCATAATGAGACCCGGGATGATGAAGGCTCCGTAGCTGATGCCGTCGATCTCGACCATGGCTGAACCGATGGCCGACCCGAAAACAACGAAATAGAGCGTCGTTGACAGCACCGGCGAAAGAATGCTCTGCCCCAGCGTCTTGAAGAAGCGCCGCATCTCGAAGATATAAATAGCGCGGATGCCGTAGAGATTCATGTCCTGTCACTCACGAGGCCGACGAAGATCTCCTCGAGCGAGCTCTGGCGGGAGTGGATATCGACGAAGTCGATTTGCTGCTCCTGGAGCGTTTTGAGCAGGCCGGGAATATCGGAGTCGCCGTGATGCGCATCGAAGCGGTAATGCAGTTCCCGGCCATCATCGACGAGTTCAAGCCCGTAACCAGACAGCCTGTCCGGCAATACCACCATCGGCTCGGCCAGCACGATACGCAGTTCCCGCTTGCCAAGCTTTTCCATGAGCGCCTGCTTCTCCTCGACGAGGATGATCTCTCCGTGATTGATGATACCGATGCGGTCGGCCATCTCCTCGGCCTCCTCTATATAGTGCGTCGTCAGGATGATGGTCACGCCCTGTTCGCGCAGTCCGCGAATCATCTCCCACATGTCGCGACGCAGCTCCACGTCGACACCGGCCGTGGGTTCGTCGAGAAAGAGGATTTCCGGTTCGTGTGACAGCGCTTTAGCAATCATGACCCTGCGTTTCATGCCGCCGGAGAGTGTTCTCAGGATGGATTTCCGCTTGTCCCACAGCGACAGGGTGCGCAGGATTCGTTCGATGTATTGCGGATCGGGCTTGCGGCCAAAGAGCCCGCGACTCAGGCTGACCGTATCCCAGACGGTTTCGAAGGCGTCCGTGGTGAGTTCCTGGGGCACCAGGCCGATCATCGACCGGCTCTTGCGATAGTCCCTGACAATATCGTGGCCACCAGCCAGAACCTTGCCACCGCTGAACTGCACGATGCCGCAAATGATGCTGATCAGGGTCGTCTTGCCGGCACCGTTCGGCCCGAGCAAGGCAAAAATCTCGCCCTTCTCGATCTCGAGATTGACCTCTTTCAATGCCTGATAGCCGGATTTGTAGACCTTGTTGAGGCTGGATATTGAGATGACGGGTTGCATGCTTCCGGTTGGCGTCGATTCACGTGATTGACCTGTCGCCAACTCTAACGCAAAACACGCATCGAAAAGCGGGCTTGTTCGGGGGTCTCTGCACATTCAAGGCTGACATGGCTTGCCGGGGACACAGGGTCAGAGCGGGGTTGCCTGTAGAAAACGGCGAAGCCGATTTGACTTGCTCCGGTGTTTACAGCACGCAGGAAAATGCCACTATTCTGCACACAGTCCGGACAAATACCACTTTATTGAAATACGCAATCACAATAGAATTCAGATAGTTAGTTCCTTTCTCGAAGTTTCGCATGCCAGATAATACGACGAGCGCCCCCGATGCAACGCTGTTGATTGCACCGGGCTGTCCTCATTGTCCGAAGGTTCTTCAGGCCCTCTCCGAATTCGTCAAACGCGGCGATATCGGATCGCTGGAAGTAACCAACATTGCCATCCATCCGGAAGCAGCCGAAAAAGCAGGTACGCGCAGTGTTCCCTGGACAAGAATTGGCAACTTCGAGCTTCTTGGCGCACTGACGCCACAGGAGATTCGCGAAGCCATCGAAAAAGCCGGTCGTGCGGATCCTGTCGACCATCTCGTCCATCTCCTCGAGACGAGCAGGCTCGACGAGGCCCTGAAAGCAATTTCGGACAAACCCGACAACCTTCCATCGCTCGTCACGCTTCTCGATGACCTGGACACGCCAATGGCCGTGCGCATCGGGATTGGCGCACTGCTGGAGGAACTGCCAGCAGCGCAGGTCGTATCCGCAGAAGATGCCCTGACGGCGCTGACGGGCTCGCAGCACCAATCCGTGCGCGCCGACGCCGCGCATTATCTCTCCCTCGTCGATACCGAGAGCAGCCGCCAGACGCTGCACAGACTGCTCGGGGACCAGAGCGACGAGGTCAGCGAGATCGCACGTGAATCCCTCGAAGCGCTGTCGGCATGAACAGTCAGACACGCAAGCTGATCATTGCCGGTGCTGTTTTCGGGTTTCTTTTTGTCGCGCTCGGTGCATTCGGCGCGCATGGCCTGAAAACCCTCATGTCGGCCGAACAGCAGGGCTGGTTCAGGACTGGCAATCTCTATCTCGGCATCCATGCCATGGCGATAATCTTCTGCGGAATCCTGCACCATCTGTTTCTCACGCGATCCATCGCGATGTCGGGATGGCTCTTTTTGACCGGCATCCTGATTTTCAGCGGCACACTGTTTCTCATGGCGCTCGGCGGGCCGCGCTGGCTCGGCGCTGTCACACCGATCGGCGGCACCCTCTTCCTGATCGGCTGGGGAACACTGGTTTACGGCATCCTGAAATCAAGATCCTGAACAGTTCCGGTCGCGAATAAACACTCTTCTTCAAGCTGGTGCGGTCAGGTGTCGGAGATAATTTTTCTCAAGACCGCAAAAACTCTCTGTCTCCACGATACCAGTTCACGCCAATTGTGCGCCACGTAATGATCTCTGACTCCGCTTGCCTGGGCACAGCTGCCTGTTATCAGAGATCATTTTCCTGCGGAAAATAATCTCCGACACCAGTATCCCTTTATTTGGACGCAGAGGTCGCAGAGCAGCGCAAAGGACAATCAATAGTGATTAACGACCTGGCTCCAAAGAAAGTCGGGCAATCGCCTGCATAGAGAATCATGCCAGACGAAAGGCTGGCATTTCTATTTCCCGGGATCGCTCTGCGTCCTTAGCGGACCTTTGTGTTCTAAGCGTCCCTGTTCTAAGCGTCCCTGTTCTAAGCGTC
>JASFPB010000300.1:0-3158 GCA_050116235.1 Chromatiales bacterium
GGAATGTCCGCGTGGAGCAAGTAGCGATCAGCCTCTTCCTTGATATCGACGGCCGGGGTCCAGTCGCTGCCTTCGACGCGGCTGGTATCGTCACCACGAGGCCTCGTATCAAATATGTTATCCAGTTCCTTGTGCCACTGGTCGAGCAGACTCCATGGGTCTCTGCGTACGATCATGTTCATTGTCTGTTTCCTCCGTTTATTAAGGATGCAATTCAGTACGTTACACCCGAAATAGGGTCTTGCCGTTCCTCTTCAAGGGAAGTATGAAAAAAAATTCCCGGTTTCTGTGACGATGGCCAGAAATTTTTCCCGCTGGTTGATCTGGCTCAAGCATCTCCACCGGAATATCCACCGGGAAACATTCTGTAACAGTTGAGCCCCCCCGGGAAATAATTGGGCAACAGCTTTTACCTAGAGTTTCCAGCAGGCAATGAAGAGATTCTCTGCAACGATTCGCCGCACTGGCAGTGAAGACGCAGAGAAGCAAGCTACCAACGATACCGGAGTACTGGAAATGTTAATCAAAAAAGCAGTCATGATCCTCTCGCTCACGACCATCGCCTTCACGGCGACACCTCATGCCGATGAGACGGAGGCTGCGGTTCTGCCGCTTGACTACGAGGAGGAGCAATCCCTGCTTTTCATGCGTGAGGAGGAGAAACTTGCGCGCGACGTCTACCTGGCCTTCTATGAAGAGTGGGGCAAGCCGGTGTTTTCCAACATCGCAGAATCCGAACAGACGCATACCGATGCCGTGGCGGAAAAGATCGAGAAATACGGTCTTCCCGATCCGGTTGTCGATGACACCGCTGGTCTCTTCGTCAACAGTTTCCTGCTCGAGAAGTACTACGAGCTGGTCGCCAAGGGACAGCTCTCCGAGCTGGACGCGCTCATGGTGGGTGCATTCATCGAGGAGCTCGACATTATTGATCTGCAGGAATCGATCGCGGCGACAGACGAGGCTGATCTGATCGAGCTCTACTCGAACCTGATGCGCGGCTCCCGTAACCATTTGCGCGCTTTCGTAGCGCTCATCGAGGATGCCACTGGAGAGGACTACGAGGCCCAGCTGCTCGAACAGGATGAAGTCGACGCAATCGCCGATTCTTCGTTCGAAACCGGTCTCGAGTGAGAGTCTGTCGATTCTGCTTGATCAAATTGCCGGCCAGCGGTAATTTGATCAGCGGAAGTCGGCTGGATGATCGCTGTCAAGCGACAGAGGAAAGTCCGGGCTCCGCAGAGCAGGACGCCAGGTAATACCTGGGCGAAGTAATTCGACGGAAAGTGCAACAGAAAGTATACCGCCCAAGCCCCCCGGGGCCGGCAAGGGTGAAATGGTGCGGTAAGAGCGCACCGCGTTGCTGGTAACAGCAACGGCTCGGCAAACCCCGTCCGGAGCAAGATCAAATAGGGGAGCATGTGCTTGCACAGCCTGTGGCTCGCTGGCGCTCCCGGGTAGATCGCACGAGGCAGGCGGCGACGCCTGTCCCAGATGAATGATTATCCTCGACAGAACCCGGCTTACAGGCCGGCTTCCACCTCTTCCCGGATTGCCGGTGGGGCGTCAAGCCCTGCCGGCCATCTCTCTCCGCGCCTGAACCGATATCTCGCTAAACCTTACAAATCACTTTAAGTTAGGCCTCCAGAGCTTTGTTTTGAATACTCTCGAGCTGCGATTCTAAGTTATTGTTCTACATAAGTTTTTTCCATTTAACTGCTTGACCAGCCTCAGGAATCGACCTATTATTCCCATGGAGTGGGGGGAAATGGGGAGAAGTAGCGGATATCCTCATGTCCGTTGCATAACTAATAAAGGTCAACTGAGTCATCCATGTATTTTGGAACCAATCTTGTCAAGCTTGATGCCAAGGGGCGCGCGGCCATTCCTGCGCGCCACCGCGAGCGTCTGCACGTGACGAGCGGTTCCCGTGTTGCCGTCACTGTTCACCCGCTGGGTGAGTCCTGTCTGTGGATGTATCCACAGAACGAATGGGAAATAACAGCCCAAACGGTGGCAAATCTCCCCCCGCTCAATCCACAAAACGCCATGCTGCAGCATGTCTTGTTTTCAAACCTGTACGAACTCGAACTGGACGGACAGGGCAGGATACTGCTGCCGCAACCGTTGCGTGATCATGCGGATCTCCTCAACGGTGAGCAGATTGCGATAGTGGGCATGGGCAAGCGCTTCGAAATCTGGTCGGAAGCCGCAATGCAGGCGCAAAACAGAGCCTGTGCCGAGGCGGCCCGGGAGCCGGGTTCGGAGCTCTCTGCCGACCTCCAGAACCTGATGCTGTGACGTGGGGGAGCCGGTTTTCCACCACAGGCCGGTGCTCCTCGAGGAATCACTGGAGGCACTGGCGATTCGCGAGGATGGCATCTACATCGACTGCACGTACGGTCGCGGCGGTCACAGTGCAGCGATCCTCGCGGAGCTGGGCGATCGGGGATGTCTGATCGCGCTCGATCGCGACGCCGATGCAGTTGCATCTGCATTGGAGCGCTTCGGTGAGGATCCGCGCTTCGTGATCGAGCATGCCAGCTTCGACAGGCTGGCGGAGATTGCCGAAAGGCAGGATGTTGCGGGTGCAGTGAACGGGATACTGCTGGATCTTGGCGTCTCGTCACCGCAACTGGACGATGCGAGGCGCGGATTCAGTTTTATGAATGATGGCCCGCTGGATATGCGGATGGATATGAATAGCGGCATCAGTGCCGCGGAGTGGCTTGGTGAAGCTTCGGAGGCAGAGATTCGTGATGTGTTGCGCAACTATGGTGAGGAGCGATTCGCCGGACGCATTGCCCATGCGGTCGTCATGGCTCGCCAGGAGGCGCCACTGATGACGACCTTGCAGCTGTCAAAGCTGGTCGAGAGGGCCGTTCCCCGCCGGGAAAAGGGCAAGCATCCTGCAACCCGCACCTTTCAGGCAATTCGCATTCGCATCAACCGCGAGCTCGAGCAACTCGAGAACGTGCTTGCGCAATCGCTCGATGTCCTGGCGCCGGGCGGACGCCTGGCCGTGATCAGTTTTCACTCGCTCGAGGATCGTATCGTCAAGCGCTTCTTCAGGAAGCACTCCTCACCGCCGAAGCTGCCAAAAGGGGTGCCGGTCATGGCGAGTGAGGAGACAACTGTGCTGAAACTGGTTGGCAAGT
>JASFPB010000301.1:0-3142 GCA_050116235.1 Chromatiales bacterium
GCCGGGATGCTGGTTCCGGAGATCATGACATCCCCGGCCTTGTCATCAACGAGCTTGACCATTGGACGCAGGTCCTTGCCCGCGGCAGGACGCTGGTTCGGATCCATGATCTCGAGCGAGGAGAGGCCGGTTGTTTCATCCACGCGCTTCTGGACCGTGACGCCCTCGATAATATCGTCGAAGCGCAGCTTGCCCGCCACCTCGGTGATAACAGGGTGCGTATGGGGATCCCAGGTCGCAACCAGTGCACCACCCTCGACGCTGTCACCATCTGCGACCTTGAGGTTGGAACCGTAAGGAACCTTGTATCGCTCGCGCTCGCGACCGAGGTCATCGAGAACATGGAGCTCGCCGGAACGCGCCGTGACAACCTTGTTGCCGCTCTCCTGCTCGACGAATTCGATGTCATGGTAACGGATGACACCGCTGTTCTTGATCTCGATACTGTTGGCTGCAGCTGCACGGGACGCGGCTCCACCGATGTGGAATGTCCGCATGGTCAGCTGCGTGCCCGGCTCGCCGATACTCTGGGCTGCAATAACACCGACGGCTTCGCCCTCGTTGACGAGATGTCCGCGTGCCAGGTCACGACCGTAGCACTGGGCGCAAACCCCGACGCGTGATTCGCAGGTAATCGCAGAACGCACCATGATCTGGTCGATACCCGCGGCTTCGAGTGTGTCGACCCACTTTTCGTCGAGCAGTGTGCCGGCTTCGCAAACCAGCTCGTCGCTGTCGGGTTTGTAGAGATGCTCTGCAGTGACGCGTCCGAGAATACGCTCGCGCAGCGGTTCGACAACATCCCCGCCCTCGATGATCGGCGTCATGAGAATGCCGTTTTCGGTGCCACAATCCGTCTCGAGAACGACCATATCCTGGGCAACGTCAACAAGACGGCGCGTGAGATAACCGGAATTGGCCGTCTTGAGCGCTGTATCCGCGAGACCCTTGCGGGCACCGTGGGTCGAAATGAAGTACTGGAGGACATTGAGACCCTCGCGGAAGTTCGCGGTGATCGGCGTCTCGATAATGGAGCCGTCAGGCTTGGCCATGAGACCACGCATCCCGGCAAGCTGTCGGATCTGGGCCGCGGATCCCCGCGCGCCCGAATCGGCCATCATGAAGATCGAGTTGAAGGAGTCCTGTTCGACGTGATTCCCCTCGCTGTCGGTGACCTGCTCCTTGCCAATCTTGGTCATCATGGCCTTGGCTACCTGGTCGTTTCTGTGTGACCAGATATCGATGACCTTGTTGTAGCGCTCGCCCTGGGTAACGAGACCCGAGCTGTACTGCGCCTCGATCTCCTTGACCTCTTCCTCTGCCTCGGCAAGGATGCTCTCCTTCTCTTCCGGGACGATCATGTCATCGGCGCAGATCGAAACGCCGGCTTTCGTCGCATAGCGGAAACCTGTGTACATCAGCTGGTCGGCAAAGATGACCGTCTCCTTGAGACCGACACGACGGTAGCAGGAGTTGACGAGATTCGAGATTGCACGCTTGCCCAGCGGCTGGTCGAGCAGGTTGAACGAAAGGCCGCGTGGCAGGATCTCGCGCAGCAGGGCGCGTCCTACCGTGGTCTCGCGGATCGCCGTCAGCTCGGTTTCATTGCCATCCTCGTCATTGGTGTAGTCTGTAATCCGCACCTTGATCCTGGCTTGCAGGTCGACATGACCGGATTCATGGGCCCGCAGGACTTCACGCACATCACTGAAGACCATGCCCTCACCGCGCGCGTTGATACGTTCACGTGTCATGTAGTAGAGGCCGAGCACGACGTCCTGCGAGGGAACGATGATCGGCTCGCCATTGGCTGGCGAGAGGATGTTGTTCGAGGACATCATCAGCGTACGCGCCTCGAGTTGCGCCTCGACAGAGAGCGGCACATGGACAGCCATCTGGTCACCGTCGAAGTCGGCGTTGAACGCGGTGCAGACGAGCGGGTGAAGTTGAATCGCCTTGCCCTCGATGAGCACAGGCTCGAACGCCTGGATGCCGAGGCGGTGCAGTGTCGGTGCACGGTTCAGCATGACCGGATGCTCGCGGATGACCTCCTCGAGGATGTCCCAGACTTCGGCGTCGCCACGCTCGACCATCTTCTTGGCCGACTTGATGGTGTTCGCCAGGCCGCGCCACTGCAATTTCGAGAAGATGAACGGCTTGAAGAGTTCGAGCGCCATCTTCTTGGGCAGGCCGCACTGGTGCAGGCGCAGGTAAGGCCCAACGACAATGACCGAACGGCCCGAGTAGTCGACACGCTTGCCGAGAAGGTTCTGGCGGAAGCGACCCTGCTTGCCCTTGATCATGTCGGCCAGCGACTTCAGGGGGCGCTTGTTGGAGCCTGTAATTGCGCGTCCGCGGCGACCGTTGTCGATCAGCGCATCAACCGATTCCTGCAGCATGCGCTTCTCGTTGCGCACGATGATGTCCGGCGCCATGAGTTCCAGCAGTCTATTCAGGCGGTTGTTGCGGTTGATGACGCGACGGTAGAGATCGTTGAGATCCGAGGTCGCAAAGCGGCCACCATCGAGCGGCACGAGCGGGCGCAGTTCCGGCGGAAGCACGGGCAGCACGGTCATGACCATCCACTCGGGCTTGTTACCGGACTCCTGCAGTGACTCGAGCAGTTTCAGGCGCTTGCTGTATTTCTTGATCTTGGTCTCGGAACGCGTCGCTTCCATCTCCTCGCGGATGGTCTCGATCTCTTTCGGAATATCGATCGTACGCAGGAGTTCGTAGACGGCCTCGGCACCCATGCGGGCGTCGAATTCGTCGGCATATTCCTCGACAGCCTCGATGTACTGCTCATCGGTCAGCAACTGGCTGCGCTCGAGTGGCGTCATGCCGGGCTCGACGACCACGTAGGATTCGAAATAGAGCACACGCTCGATATCCTTGAGCGTCATGTCGAGCAGCAAACCGATACGCGATGGTAACGATTTCAGAAACCAGATATGTGCGACCGGCGCTGCCAGCTCGATGTGGCCCATGCGCTCGCGGCGAACCTTGGAGAGGGTGACCTCGACGCCGCACTTTTCGCAGACAACACCGCGATGCTTGAGACGCTTGTACTTGCCACAGAGGCACTCGTAGTCGTTGACCGGACCGAAGATCTTGGCGCAGAAGAGGCCATCTCTCTCGGGCT
>JASFPB010000302.1:0-3112 GCA_050116235.1 Chromatiales bacterium
ATGAGTTCCAGAAAGAGCGCCAGGTTGTCATCGAGGAGAGGCGCATGCGCACGGATGACAAGCCCACAGCCCTGACTTACGAGCAATTCAATGCCGCGGCCTACCGCGTGCTGCCCTATCGAAATCCTGTCATCGGCTGGCGCAGTGACCTGGAAAACCTCGAGCTCGAGGATCTCAGCGATTGGTACAGCCGCTTCTATGCCCCCAACAACGCCCTGCTCGTGGTGGTTGGCGATGTCGATCCCGAGAATATTCACAAGATGGCGCGCGAGACATTCGGCAAGGTCAAGCGCCGTGACGTCTACAACACCAAGCCCGCGATCGAACCCGAACAGCTTGGCCTCACGCGCCTGCAGGTGAAGGCCCCGGCAAAGAAACCCTACCTGGTCATGGGCTACAAGACACCAACCATTTCAAGCGCAGAGGTGGAGTGGGAGCCCTACGCCCTGGAGATTGCTGCGGCCGTTCTCGATGGTGGCGACAGTGCGCGACTGAGCCGCTCGCTGATTCGCGGCAACCGCATCGCAGCCAGTGCCGGCGCCTGGTATGACTCGACCACACGCCTCTCGGGCATGATGGTGTTCAACGGTACGCCCAACGAGGGCAAGAACGTCAAGGACCTGGAGAAAGCGCTGCTGTCCGAGATCGAGAAACTCAAAAACGAACTTGTCGATGCTGACGAACTCAAGCGCATCATCACCCAGACCGTGGCTTCCAAGGTCTACGAACTCGATTCTGTCTACTACCAGGCCATGCAAATCGGGCTGCTCGAAACCGTCGGGCTCGACTGGCGACTCGCTGATACCTTTGTAGAGAAGCTCAAGGCAGTGACGCCAGAGCAGGTGCAGGCCGTGGCCAGGAAGTACCTTGTCCCCGAAAACCTCACAGTCGCTGTTCTCGAACCGCAATCGATGGAGCAGGGAGGTGTGACCTCGCTGGCTGGTCATGGAGGAGAAACGGATGTTCGCTAGAGCTGCCATGATCCTCTGCCTGCTGCTGTTCACGGCACAGGCACACGCAGGGCCCGAAATCCAGACCTGGAAAACGGACAACGGCGCAAAAGTCATGTTCGTCGAGGCCCCGGCAATACCCATGCTGGATGTGCGAGTGGTCTTCAATGCAGGAAGCGCACGGGACGGCAATCTCCCCGGCCTTGCGCTGATGACGAACATGCTGCTCAATGATGGAGCCGGCGATCTTACGGCCGACCAGCTGGCAGAGGGATTCGAAAGTCTCGGTGCGCAATTCGGTACGAGTTCGCTCCGCGATATGGCGATCGTGACACTGCGCACCCTGAGTGATCTGGAAGTCCAGCAACAAAGCCTTGCATTGCTCGGCAAGGTGCTGACGAGCCCCACATTCCCTGCCGACGAAATCGAGAGACGCAGGCTCCAGATGCGGGTCGGCCTCGAAAAGCAGGCGGAATCTCCATCCTCCACGGCTAAAAACCGCTTCTTTGAAGCACTCTTCAATGACCATCCCTACGCACACAATCCGGGCGGGAATGAGGGTAGTATCGAGGCCATGACCCGCGATGACATCGTGGCTTTCTACAATCGTTACTACGTCGCTGAGAATGCCGTCATCGCCATTGTCGGAGCGGTTGATCGCAAGCGAGCCGAAGCGATCGCCGAGGAGCTCACACGCAATTTGCCGGCGGGGGAGAAACCATCCCCTTTGCCCGAGGTGGAGATACCCGCTGAAGCCAGCGAGCTGGTGGTCAACTTTCCTTCGAGCCAGACACACATCTACATGGGGCAGCCTGTGATGGCCCGTGGTGACGAGGATTATTTCCCGCTCTACGTCGGTAATCACATGCTCGGAGGCAGCGGACTCGTTTCGATGCTCAGCGAACAGGTGCGCGAAAAACGCGGCCTGGCCTACAGCGTCTACAGCTATTTCAGCATGATGCAGAGGAAGGGACCTTTCGTCTTCAACGCACAGACACGTACGGACAGGGCCCACGAGACCCTGGCGGTCATCCGTGAAACCTTGCAGCAGTTCATCGACGAGGGACCGGATGAGGAGCGGCTGGAATCGGCAAGGAAAAACATCACCGGGAGCTTCCCGCTGCAAACATCATCCAATGCCAATATCGTCGAGTACATCGCCATGATGGGTTTTTACGACTACCCGCTCGACTATCTCGATACCTTCATCGACAGAGTCAACGCGGTCACGGCCGAGGATATCCGTGACGCCTTCAGCAGGCGCGTCAACCCGGATGCGCTCCTCGTCGTCACTGTTGGCAAGAACGGCAAAGACGGCACTTGATGTCTCGACAGGCCGGTGGCAACCGTATCAGGATCATTGGCGGAGAGAGTCGCGGCCGGATCCTGCAGTTTCCCGATGCTCCCGGCCTGCGGCCGACTGCTGACCGGGTACGCGAAACCCTCTTCAACTGGCTCCAGTTCGATATTCCCGGAGCGCGCTGTCTCGATCTCTTCGCGGGCTCCGGTGTACTGGGTTTCGAGGCGGCGTCGCGTGGTGCCGGACGGGTCGTGCTGATCGAGCAGGTCCGACGTGTTTTCTCCATGCTCGAAAAGAACAGGGCTGAGATGAGACTCGCTGACCGGGTCGAACTCGTCAACAGCGACGCCATGCAGTGGCTTGCGCAGAACAGGGAGAGGTTCGATATCATCTTCCTCGATCCGCCCTTCGGACAGGGCATGCTTCAGCCGGTGATTGATGCTCTTTCCGGGTCGCCAGCCGTGGCGCCCGGTGCCAGGATCTACATTGAGCAGGAGGCGCACGAAGAGCCTCCGCATTTGCCCGAAAACTGGCACATGCTGCGCGAAAAGGTTGCCGGGCAGGTGCGTTACGGGTTGGCCGGAATCGAAGCGTGAGCCTGCTCTACAGCTTTCCGGGCAGCAGGAAGTTTCTATCGCCCGCGCGCCGTCTGGAACTCTATCCGCCATTCCGTGCGATGGGTATTCGCGTTATCGAGCTTCCGGATGACTGGTCGAGCGCCACCATCCTGCTACCACTCAACCGGCATAACCGTAACCCTGGCGGGGGTATGTTCGGTGGTGCTATGGCATCATTGGCCGATCCTGTACCGGCCCTGATGTGCGCGAGGCTTTTCACGGGACATTCTGTCTGGACGCGTTCC
>JASFPB010000303.1:0-3110 GCA_050116235.1 Chromatiales bacterium
CCTGCGATACCGTTTTCGAGCGCCGCAACGCGCAAAACGCCGAAGTGAATCGTGAACTCGAGGAAAACGCCGACAGGAAACAGACTCTGGTGGACGCGATGTTGCAGCTTGCCGCCCTGCCTGCTGGTGAACGCCAGGGCGCAACGGATGAACGCGACCGCCTGGTCGCTGAATGGAGTGACATCGGCCAGGTGCCAAAACAACGCCTCCGGGGGATCACCGGAGCCTGGAACAGGGCGCTCGAGGCCTTCGACAAGGCCGAAGAAGCGACTCGGACAGAGGTTGCGAATGCCTATGTCGACAAGCTTGTGGAGCAGTCCGCGCAACTCGATCAGCTCGAACATGGAGCCTGCGACGGCGACAGCGTCTTGCCCGGCGAGGGTTTTCTCACGCTCTTTGCCGACCGCCTGGAGGCGATCGGCACGGGAAATCCAGCGCTTCGTGGCGCGCAGGAAACCAATGCCGGGCGCAGGAATCGCCTCTGTCTGGAGATGGAAGTGCTGCTGGAACTCGATACCCCGGAGGCCCATGCCGACGAGCGACGCCAGTGGCAGCTCGAGCATCTTTCCGATGCCATGACGGGTGGCCTCGACATCAGCCCCCGTGAACGGGCGATTACGCTCCTCGAGGAGGCCTGCCGCACCGGTGCGGTGCCGCAGGAGATGCAGCAGGCACACGAGGATCGGCTGGAGAAAATCGTTTCCGCACTCAAGCAGTGATAGAATCGGAAAACTTTTATCTACTGATGGCTATGAACTTTGAACCTGACTGGCTCTCAAAGTACCCACATTCATGTTGAGGAGTAACATAACAATGCGAAATTACCTGATCATCGGCGCCACGGCCCTTTTCCTGGCTTCGGCTTCCTTCAATGCGATGGCCGAAGAGTCGAAGGCTGAGGCAGAATCCGCCGAGCCTGCTGCTCAAGCTGCGGCAGAAGGCACCGATGAGGGCGCAAACCTGACCCGTCCTGTCGAAAAGTTCGAGGACTGGTTCAAGGAGTGCGAAATGATCACCGATGAGAAAGGCGCACAGATCGAAATCTGCCAGATTTCGCAAACACTCCTCGACAAGGAGACGGACCAGCCGATGATGAAGATCGCCGTTGGGTATGTCCCGGACAAGGAGCAACCTGTTGCTGTCATCACGCTGCCACTCGGGATCTTTCTGCCCCCCGGCATTGAACTCCAGATCGACGGCAAGGGCAAGGTTGGCCGCCTGCCGATCAACACCTGCCTCCCCTCCGGTTGCCAGGCCGGGGTTCAGCTTGACGAGGATTTCGTCTCGCGCATGAAGCAGGGCAGCCAGATGACCGTGACTTTCGGTAACCCGCAGGGCAAGGGCGTCGCTGCTCCTGTCTCCCTGAAAGGCTTCACCGCGGGCCTGACGAGTGTCGAGGAAGAGAAGAAGTAACGGTTTCCCCATTGCGTGCAAAACCCGCCATCGCGCAAGCCATGGCGGGTTTTCTTTTTCATGGCAGATGCCCTGAAGGCAGGCGTTTCCTAGTCGGCAAACTCCAGCCTCTCGGCGATTTTCTCCATTGCCTGCATGGCGCACTCGGCATCCAGGTCACCTCCGGGTGCGCCACTGACGCCGATCGCACCGACCAGGCTGCCCGATGCCGTGACTGGAAGGCCTCCCTCCAGTACCAGCAATCCATCGACATGGTTCATTTCCATGCGGATATCTTCCCGGTTGCGGCGAAATTCCGATGAGCTCACTTTCGATAGTATGACTGCATTCGCCTTTTCCGCGGCGATCTGGATCGTGAAGCGCGGCGCCAGGGTATCCCTGATTACCACCTGGGTCGAGGCACTGCGGTCGACCACGACGGCACTCACCTGATAGCCCCTCTCGCGGCATGCCCTGACGGCTTCCCAGGCGAGATCTGAAGCAAGTTCGGCGGAGATCTGCCTGACGTTGACCAGGTCCTCCGCATTGACAGGCGCAGAGAGTAGTCCCGACAGCAGCAGGGCAGCGATGGCTGTTGATTTCATCCGATTTCTCCTCAGGCGTTCAGTCACGGCAATGTAACCCGAAAATTGCGTGATGGACTGAAAAAAAGTTTTTATGCAAATGTAATTGATAATGATTCGCATTGCGAGTAGTATCTGGTGCCACTTCCATGACCCCCTTTCAGGAGAATTAGATGAACAGACTGGTCCTTTCGCTGACAGCCGCAACACTGCTCTTGACGCCTCTACTTGCGAGCGCATCCGGCGAGGTCAATCTCTACTCTGCGCGCAAGGAGCAGCTCATCAAGCCACTACTGGACAGTTTTACCGAGGAGACCGGCATCAGTGTCAACCTCGTCACCGGCAAGGCCGATGCACTGCTCAAGCGTCTCGAGACCGAGGGGCGCAATACGCCAGCCGACCTCCTGATCACGACTGATGCAGGTCGCCTGCATCGCGCGAAAGAAGCAGGTGTGTTGCAGCCGGTCACATCGGAGACACTCGATAAGGCAATCCCGGAGAATCTGCGTGATCCCGAGGGCTACTGGTTCGGGCTTTCCCAGCGTGCCCGCCCGATCTTCTACGTCAAGGGCAAGGTCGACCCGTCCGAGCTATCGACCTACGAGGACCTGGCAAGCGAAAAATGGAAAGGACGCATCTGCATCCGCTCCTCCTCGAACATCTACAACCAGTCACTCGTCGCCTCCATGATCGCCAATCACGGTGAACAGCAGACCGAGACCTGGGCCAGCGGACTTGTCACCAATTTTGCGCGTCCGCCGAAGGGTGGTGATCGTGATCAGATCAAGGCTGCTGCTGCAGGGCAATGCGATATAGCGATAGCGAATACTTACTATGTTGGTGCCATGTTGTCCGGGAAAGATGAAGAGCAAAAAGCTGCAGCGTCGAAAATGGGACTCTTCTGGCCGAATCAGGAGGGCCGTGGCGCACATGTCAACGTCAGCGGAGTCGGCATGACGGTTGCGGCCAGGAACAGTGAGAATGCCCTGAAACTCATGGAGTATCTCGTCGGGGAGGAAGCCCAGAGGTGGTATGCCGAGGTCAACCACGAGTATCCGGTTCGTGAAGGTGTTGCCTGGAGCGAGATCCTGGAGTCCTGGGGCGAGTTCAAGGCGGATACCCTGAATCTCTCCA
>JASFPB010000304.1:0-3100 GCA_050116235.1 Chromatiales bacterium
GCTCCCTGGATGGCCGCACTCGGCATGTCCGCCAGCTCTCTGGTCGTGGTAGCGAATGCCCTGCGTCTGCGCCAGACCACCGGAAACTGATTATGACCATACTCTATCTGTTGATTCCACTGGCAGTCATCCTGATGATCGTTGCAGTCGCCTTTTTTATGTGGACCATCAAGAGTGGTCAGTACGAGGATCTCGAGGGGCCTGCCCACCGTATTCTCATGGATGACGACGACCCCATGATCCCGAGGTCGGACAGATCCGAAGCGTCCGGCGAAGACGAATCGAAAAAGTAACTGGAGAGAACCCATGTTTAGTCATGAAAACCTGCCACTGACCCTGACCATCCTGCTGATTATCTTTGCCTGGCTGAGTTTTTTCTCAGTGATTCTCTTCGGCTGATCGCGGTCAAAAGGGAAAGTGAAAAAGCCCGGCATCTGCCGGGCTTTTTCATGCGGTTTCAGACGGACGATGGTTCAGATCTCGACCATTTCAAAGTCGTCCTTGCCAACACCACACTCGGGGCATTCCCAGTCATCAGGTATGTCATTCCATCGCGTGCCGGGGGCGATACCCTCTTCGGGCATGCCTGCTGCCTCGTCATAGATGAAGCCGCAAACGATGCATTCCCACTTTTTCACTCTCGGACCTCCTGCTCGCGGTCATGGCAAATCAAATATTGGTAGCTTATTTTCGCGCGGAAAGAGCCTGACAAAGCCATGCAAAGAATGGAGAATTTTCGTGCATGGCTGCCCGGGAGAGAGATCGACCGCATCCGGCGGGACCTGTGCGCAGTCGATGCTGATTCGCTACTATTAATCAGATGAAAGGGTTCCCGGGAAATTCGCCCATGCAGAGCTTCCGCCTCATGCTGGCGGCAACACTTCTACTACTTCCAGCGCCAGGGCTTCTTGCCGCCGAACGCTATGCTGAGCGGTTTTGTGAGGTGCCGGGCTTCTATTGCCTGACAGTCGAGGAGGGAGATAGCTGGGAGTCGCTGTTCCCCTTTGCAGAACACAGGGATACCCTCATGCGGCTCAACCGCATGAACATCCGCCTGCGTCCCGGGATGCGCATTGCAATTCCAGAGGATATCGATTTTGTCACGCCGGAGGCACTGGCGCCATTTGCTCCCGCTATCGAGCCCGCATACAGCAACAGGATTGTGATCGACCTGGATGAACTCGCCTGGGGCGCCTACAGTGCAGAGGGTGAACTCCTGAAGTGGGGCCCCATCTCGGGTGGCAAGGATTACTGTGCCGATGTGAGGCAACCCTGCCCAACGCTGCAGGGGGATTTCATCATCTACCGTACGGGGACCGGCGAGTGCAAGTCAAAGAAGTTTCCGATCGGCAAGGGTGGTGCAAAAATGCCCTGGTGCATGTTTTATGACGGCGGTTACGCGATTCATG
Organism: Chromatiales bacterium; assembly: GCA_050116235.1. Classification (GTDB taxonomy): domain Bacteria; phylum Pseudomonadota; class Gammaproteobacteria; order Chromatiales; family Chromatiaceae; genus Sva-25. The sequence continues at coordinate 1,410 of JASFPB010000304.1, forward strand.
GTTCCTACGAAGTTCCCGGTTACCATGCCAGCCATGGCTGCGTTCGCACCTTTATCGACGATGCACACTGGCTCAACCGGCATTTCATTCACCCCGGCTGGACACGGGTGATCATTCGCTGATGCCGCCAGGCTGAGCGGCACCAGCAAATGCCTTGTCAGTTGTTGTCCGGGGGTGTCGTGGTCGCGGACTCTGCAGGGGCGGGGGGCGGAGCGGGCCTGGCTGGCGGATTATCGAAATCGACCATTTTGAGCATATCCGGCATGGCTTTCTGCATGGCGACGACCACGTCACCACCGATCGCCTTGCCGACGACTCCGAGATTCATCATTGCGATGTAGGTTTTGCCGTCGGACTTTTCGTAGACCGCAAAAGTACAGGGCATCATGACGGAGAGATACTTGTTTTCGTCGGATTTGAGTAGGTCTGCAGCAATAGCCGGTTCACACATTTTGAGCAGCTGCATCGGCCCGATATCTGTCCCGACGATCTTCTTGAAATTGGCCTGGAAGTTGGCCTTCCACTTTTTTGGAACCTTCCAGCCGAGCGCCTTGGCATTCTCCTCGAGTTTTTCAAGTGTCTCCTCGAAGCTGTAAGGGCTTGCGATCTCCCTGACGAGAAGGTTGGGTGTCTGGCTCTTGATGACAAAAAGCGTTCCAAAGACGCCGATCAGGAGTGCCACAAGAAAAGTGACGAAGGTGTGGCCGGATTCTGTTCTCATACTGGTTCTCCTCGTGCAAATTGCCCAGCGCTGCAAGGGCAGACGCAATTTCCCGATAATATCATGGTGCTTCAGCGGTGGCGTATTCTCAGCGGTTCGCCTTCGAAGCGGATTCCACTCCAGCCATGTCGCATGAAGGTGCGGATATTGGCATGATCCGTCCCGCCGGGGCTGGCCAGGACCTTGCGGTAATGTTCTCCGAAGCAGGCAAGCAGCTGTTTCTTGTCGAGACCGTTGAGCATACCGAACGCAAAAACCTTGCAGGAACCCTGATTCTCATCCGGACCATTATAGAGGCTGTCATCAGCAATTCCGTTGGTGAATCCTGTCGGTGTGAAATCGTAGTAGCTCGCGATGATGGCCAATGTCTCCTCAAACACCAGGTTGTCGTTCGTGCCCAGGCGAGCGATAAAGTCGTCGAGCGTCATTTGCTGTCTGTCTCTGGAAAAAGAAGAGGATAGCATTGTCGCAGACGCCTTTCGGGTAGACTGCTGGGTAAACCTGCAATCGGAGGAATTGAGAAATGAATGTCGGATATATCGGATTGGGACTCATGGGACGCCCCTGTGCACTGCACCTGCACAACGCCGGTCACCGGTTGGCTGTTTACGCACGCCGCCAGGTCAGCCTCGCTCCGTTCGAGGAGGCGGGTGCCAACATCTGCATGACCCCTGCTGCAGTTGCCGAGGACTCCGATGTTATCTTCGTCAACGTTTCCGATACACCTGATGTCGAAGAGGTCGTGCTCGGGGAGCAGGGGATTATCCATGGCGCCAAAGCTGACTCGGTCGTTGTTGACATGAGCACCATCTCGCCGGTGGCGACCCGCGAGATTGCCGCCAGGCTTCGCGAGAGGGGGATACACATGCTCGATGCACCGGTCTCCGGGGGATCCATGGGCGCCGAGGGCGGGACTCTTTCAATCATGGTCGGAGGCGATCGCGAGATTTTCGAACGCATACTTCCGCTC
>JASFPB010000305.1:0-3093 GCA_050116235.1 Chromatiales bacterium
AGGCCGCCTCCGCTGCCGATATCAAGCAAAGGTTCTTCGTTGAGGAAGGGGAGGATCGAGAGTGAATCGAGCAGCTGGCGCGGGATTGCGTCCTTCTCGCTCCGAATCGCGGTGAGGTTGTAGGCCTTGTTCCACTTGTAGAGCAGGTCGAGATAGGCAAGCAGTTTGTCGACTGCTGCGTCGTCGAGCGATATGCCGAGCTGTGCCGCACCGCTGGTCAGCTGATCGCTTCGTTCCCTCATTCCCTCCCTGCTCACCGGTTCATCCCCATCTGACGCAGAGAGCGGCCGGGGTCGCTTTGTCATTCACTCTCATTGCCACCGCTCGACCGAGACGGACCTGCATCGATGACTCAGGCGGATTTGCGTTTCAGATGGATGACAAGCAGTGAGACTGCTGCCGGTGTCACCCCCGGGATTCTCGCAGCCTGGCCAACCGTTGAGGGATTGTGTTGCTGGAATTTCTCCCGCAGTTCTGCCGAGAGTCCCTGGACCCGGGCGTAGTCGAAGTCCTCGGGAAGCTGCATGCCAGCGCTCTCGCGGGTGCGCGCGATTTCGAGATGCTGGCGGTCGATATAGCCGGCGTATTTCGCCTGGATCTCGACCTGCTCGGCCACTTTCGGGTCGGGGTGACCCGGGCCAACGCCCTCGATGGTCATGAGCTTTCGATAGTCGAGTTGCGGGCGTGAGAGCAGGTCGAGGGCCCGGGTTTCTCGTCGCAGTTCGTCATTGAGCAGGTCGTGCGCCTGCTCGGCAGAGAGGTCGGCAGGGCGCACCAGGTGCGCGCGCAGTCGTTGCTGTTCCTTTTCGATGGCTTCGCGTTTCTCGCAAAACGCCTGCCAGCGCAAATCGTCCACGAGCCCGAGCTCGCGTCCCTTCTCCGTCAGGCGCAGGTCTGCGTTGTCCTCGCGCAGCAGTAACCTGAACTCGGCGCGGCTCGTGAACATGCGGTAAGGCTCCAGGGTGCCGAGTGTCACCAGGTCATCGACAAGGACGCCGATGTAGGCTTCATCACGGCGGGGTGTCCAGGCGTCCTGTTCGCGGATTTTTTGCACGGCGTTGATCGCTGCCAGCAGTCCCTGCGCTGCAGCCTCTTCGTAGCCGGTCGTTCCGTTGATCTGGCCGGCGAAGAAAAGATGACTGATATGCCTGGTCTCGAGCGAAGGCTTGAGATCCCGTGGATCGAAAAAGTCGTACTCGATGGCATAGCCGGGACGGGTGATACGCGCATTTTCAAAGCCCTGCATCGACTGAACCAGCTGCATCTGGATGTCGAATGGCAGAGAAGTCGAGATGCCATTGGGATAAACCTCGTTGACGGTCAGTCCCTCCGGTTCGACGAAGATCTGGTGTGAATCCTTGTCGGAGAAGCGGACGACCTTGTCCTCGATGGACGGGCAGTAGCGCGGCCCGACGCCTTCGATGACACCCGAGTACATGGGTGAGCGTTCGAGACCACCGCGAATGATCTCATGCGTGCGTTCATTGGTACGCGTGATCCAGCAGCTGATCTGACGGGGGTGTTCCTCCGCTTTGCCCATGAAGGAGAAGGTCGGCACCGGAAAGTCACCGGGTTGCTCGTCCATGACGGAGAAGTCGATCGTGCGACTGTCGATGCGTGGCGGCGTTCCCGTCTTGAGGCGGTCGACCCTGAGCGGGAGTTCGCGCAAACGCTTTGCCAGACGGTTCGAGGGCGGATCGCCGGCCCGGCCACCCTCGTAGTTTTCCAGGCCGATATGAATGCGGCCGCCAAGAAAGGTGCCGACGGTCAGCACCACGGCTCTTGCGTGGAATTTCAGATCCATCTGGGTGACAACGCCCGTGACCTGGTCGTTCTCTACAATGAGGTCGGTGACAGGCTGCTGGAAAATATCCAGGTTCGGCTGGTTCTCGAGGGTCTGGCGCACGGCAGCCTTGTAGAGAAGGCGGTCGGCCTGGGCCCGGGTTGCACGTACGGCAGGACCCTTGCGTGAATTGAGCACGCGGAACTGGATGCCTCCGATGTCGGCTGCATGGGCCATGAGCCCGCCGAGCGCATCGATTTCCTTGACGAGATGCCCCTTGCCGATACCGCCGATGGCTGGATTGCAGCTCATCTGGCCGAGCGTCTCGATATTGTGTGTCAACAGCAGGGTATCGGCACCCATGCGCGCACTCGCAAGCGCAGCCTCGGTGCCGGCATGGCCGCCTCCGATGACAATGACATCATAAGTGTGCGCGTAGAGCATGATTACGGATAGAATAGCCGTTGAACGTAGACGTGCGGATTTTAGCAGGTAAAAGAGCGACTTACATCGCCAGAATCGTCATGGTCAATTTCGAGCGCGAGGGAGTCATCAAGTTCAGCCTCGAGTTCCGCGAGACGCCGGCCATTGAATTTACGGGTCTCGAGGCACTTGAACAGTGTCGCCGGAAATTCCGGGCACTCGGCCTGATCGGGGGCAGGGATCCGCAACGCTACGATGGACTCGGCTTTGGCAACATCAGCCACAGGCTGGGTCCCGGCAGCGACGCCTTCATTATTACGGGTACCCAGACCGGGCATCTGGATTCGATGGGTGCCGAGAGTTATGCAGTTGTCACCGACTGTGACCCTGCCCGCAACAGCCTTGTTGCCGAGGGTCCCGTCAAGCCTTCCTCGGAGGCGATGACGCATGCCGTTATCTACCGGCAACTCCCCCGGGTGCAGGCCGTGATTCATGTCCATAGTCCAAAGATCTGGCACCAGGCCGAAAAACTTGGTCTTCCGCAGACAGCGCGCCATGTCCCCTATGGCACACCGGAAATGGCGGCCGAGATGGGGCGCCTGCTTGCGGGCGGCATGGGTGACTGGCATACCATCAGCATGGCCGGCCACGAGGATGGCATCATCACCTGGGGAGAAACACTCGAAGCCGCTTCCGGCGAGCTCGAGGCGCTCTTTCGCAAGGCCAGCTGATTTCATCCCGAAAAAAAACCGCCCCGGAAGGGGGCGGTTCCAGGGAGAGGAGTCCCGCTGTCAGGTGAGGAAAAATGCGCGGATGAACTCGCGCGCGTAGTGGTCAAGCAGCAGGAAAGCAAAGAGCGCGCTGAGATAGAAAATCGAGTAGCCGAA
>JASFPB010000306.1:0-3089 GCA_050116235.1 Chromatiales bacterium
GCCACGAGGCAGCAGGGGTAGGCTGTGCCGATTGTCACTCGATACAGCATCCTGGCCAGCCCAGGCCGGAACCATCAGACATGTCGCGCTCCTGTCTCTCTTGTCATGCAGACATCAGGTCAAAGACATTAAAGCAGTTCGGTCATCCACTTCGTCACGGGCAGATGCAATGCAACGACTGTCACCAGGCACATGAGCCGCCGGGCGAGGCGGAACTGCGCCAGGTAACGATCAACGATAATTGCTACACCTGTCATGCCGAGAAACGCGGGCCTTTCCTGTGGGAACATGAGCCTGTCTTCGAGGAGTGCACGATCTGTCATGATGCACACGGTTCGATCCATCCGGGTGCGCTGGTGAGGCGAGCACCGCAGCTCTGCCAGCAATGCCATGCTCAGCCACACACCAGGAACGCGCATAGCGATGAGTTTTATGATTTCAATCCCAGCGCACGCATCAGTCGTTCCGTGCTCGGGGAATCCTGCATGAACTGTCATTCGCGGGTACATGGCAGTAACCATCCCTCGGGACTCAATTTTATGCGTTAACGAGCCGGAGAGATCGATCTTATGAATAACAGGCCGCTCAAGCATTCATTCTGCATTCTGGTGCTGGGTATCTCCGCACTGGAGTGCGTTCATGCTGCTGAAGGCCAGGTCGAGTTTGGAATAGGCATTGCAGACAAGGATGATTTTCTCTTTACACCCTTCCCCGGTATCGATACATCGCCCTTTCTTATTCTCAATGCAGATATCGAAGGAACTTCCGACGAGTCAGCCTGGAGAATTACTGCGCGTGAACTGGGGATTGATACAAGAACACTCTCGGCGGATTACGAAAACGACGCCGGCTTCTCCCTGTTTGGCGAGTACTGGCAATATCCCTCACGTGAGAATGGAACGCTATCCTCTCCCTATGTGAACATCGGCAGCACGGAGCTCGAGTTGCCTGCCGGATGGGTGGCCGCTGATGGAACACAAGGGATGACAAACCTTGAAACCAGCCTGCGCGAGTTCGTTATCGGAACAGAACGTCGCCGTTTTACTCTCGGAGGGGAGACGGTATTCGGACAAGGTATGACCTTCAAGGCCACTGCCACCTACGAAACCAAGGAGGGTATGGAAGTCACCGGTGGTGCGATCGGGCGTGGATTCGGACAGTTGGATCCACCCTATGGCACGGGTACGCGTGCGACACTGTTGCCAGTCCCCATTGATTACGAAACGACCCAGCTCGACCTCAAACTGGCTTACCAGAAACGCCGTTACGGAGTCGAGCTCGGTTACTACCTGTCGGTCTTCAGGAATGGCCATGACTCTCTCTCATGGGAAAATCCGTTCAGTCTCGACATAACCGGCGGTGGAGGACACGGCGGGGACTTCCCGCTTGCATCATCGGTCGGCAGGCTCTCTCTCTACCCTGATAACCAGTTCCATCGTGTTTCTTTGGGCGGGAATTATCTGTTTGGCGAGACAACACGGCTCTATGGCATGTTCTCGACCGGCATCATGAAACAGGATCAGACATTCCTGCCGTTGAGTGCCAATCCGGTACTTTCGGATCCTCCGCTGATGCCGGTCAACAGCCTGGATGCGGATGCATCAGTCAATGATGCTTATCTGCGCATCACATCGAGGCCGATGCCGAAACTCTCTCTCAAGGCCTCATATCGATTCCACTCGAGAGACGATGATGATCGCCTTTTCGGGGCCTATAATGTCTACGCGCTCGATTCTTCGGAAAGCGGCCGCGAAATCATTTCATCCCCCTACTATTACCGCAAACAGGAAATTGATCTTTCCGCACGCTATCGCATCAGTAGTGATATCTCCGCCGGTCTTGAATACGAGCGCGAGGATATTCTCAGGGATTATGTCGACATCGAGCGCGAGGACGTCGATGAGGATCGCATCGGTGCGCATGTCGATTTCCGTCCGATGGACAGCTTGTCGTTGCGGATACAGGGAGAACACGCGGAGCGAAATGGCTCCAACTATGTCACTGCGATCGGTGAAAACCCGTTGCTCCGGAAATTTCATTTTGCAGACCGTACCCAGAACAGTTTCACGATCCGGGCTACCTACGATCTGAATGACTCTGTTTCACTCAGTGCATCATACGACCGTCTGGAAGATGAGTACGACAACACAGTCGTCGGCTTGCTGGATGCCGATCATGACATCTTTGCATTTGATGTTGCCTATCAGCTCAACGAACAACTGAGCCTTCACGGGTTTATCTCGCGTGAAGAGGCCTCTTCGCTACAGGCAGGTAGTACCGATGGCGTCAATGTGACCTGGTCTGCCGATTACGATGACACCATTGACAGCTTCGGCATCGGGGCAGAATGGCAGGCAATACCGGACCGATTGAAGCTTTCACTGGATCTTGCCATGAGTGACGGGAGCGAGGACGTCAGTCTGACCAACACTCTCTCGCCCGTTACGCCGTATCCTGAACTGAACAGCGACATGCTGAGTATTCGCCTTGCTGCTACCTATCGGTACGATAAACAGACCGATTTCCGGTTCGCCTACTGGCACGAGCAGCTCGATACGGATGACTGGGCGCTTGATGACCAGGATGTGAATTCAACCCCCAATGTCCTGCTCACAGGTGAACAGAGCCCGAATTATGATGACCACATTGTGATGTTGTCAGTGGTCAGGCGTTTCTAGCCGGGTCCGGAGAAGTAACGAGAAAGAACGGGATGCCTGGGCATCCCGTTATCTTCTGATTTACTTGATGTGGCAGAGTTTGCACTGCTTGGGCTGCGGACCAGCCTTCTTTCCCTGGCTAACGGTGTACTCGTGACAACCGGAACAACGGGTGTGAAATGCTGTTTTCTTCTTGGGTGCCATGATCTCGTCCGATTTTTTATGACACTCCTTGCAGGCCTTGATTTTTTCCTTTCCGTCCCAGGTGTGGTGACAGGTCGTGCATTTGGTAAAACTCAGGTCGGCGTGTCTCTTGTGATGGAAAGTGACAGTGCCTGTCTTGGATTTGAAGGTGAACGTTTCCTTGCCCTTGGGTACTGATGCCGAGTAGGCGCTTCCGGCAATTGCAGCCAGCAGCAAGGCGATAATGAT
>JASFPB010000307.1:0-3073 GCA_050116235.1 Chromatiales bacterium
AACTTCTGCTGCCTTGGTCATGGCGTCTGCTGCCTCGATTGCCGGAACCAGACCGCGGGTCTCGATCATGCCAAGAGCAATACCGTAGTTTTCATTTGCCATCGTTTTCTCTCCGTTTACCTAAATAGAAAGCTTGTAGTGTTTAAAAGCTTTTGTGTTGAATTACTGTTTGCCGAGAACCGGCTCAACCTCTTTGTGCGGACGCGCAATAATGTGCGCCGCTACCAGACCGTCACCCACCCGCTCACAGGCGTCGGCACCGGCACGGACCGCTGCGTTTACCGCACCCGTCTCACCCCGGACCATGACAGTGACATAGCCACCGCCGACGAATTCACGACTGATCAATCGCACTTCTGCCGCCTTTGTCATGGCGTCAGCCGCTTCGATGGCGGGCACCAAGCCACGCGTCTCGATCATGCCCAGTGCGATACCGTAGTTTTCATTTGCCATCGTTGTCTCCTTTTACCCCTTTACCAAGGATTGTTGAAACTCATAGTCAATCTGTTTCGATTCAGCTCTCGATCTCTTCATCACCGGGCGGCCATTCGTCGATGACGCCACAGATGGTCAGATCCGTCAAAATCTCGAAATCACCAGCAGCAAAACGCGCCGCCGACCCGCTCGCAAGAAACACCCAGTCACCCGGCTTGGCACCGACAGGATCGGTCGCGGCCTGGCACTTGCCGGTATCGTCACGGACGATCCGGAACACGGAGTGCTTCATTCCCTCGACACGCGAGGTACAAACCAGAGAGCCTTCCACTTGCAGAATCTGCATTTAACCGGCGTCTCCGCCATCTGCAGGTGGCCACTTGTCGATAATGCCGACAATCGTCAGGTCACTCGGGTAGCCTTTGCTGCCTGCTGCTTCACGTGCGGCCGAGCTGCCGACACAGATCACCCAGTCACCCGGCTTGGCCCCCACTGCGTCTACTGCTACCTGCAACGAACTGCCATCACGGACAACCTGCAGGTGTTTGTGCTCCATTTCCGCAATACGGTTGGTGGAGACCAGTGGACGTTCTACCTGACAGATCTTCATCAGTGTGCTCCCGCCCTTGCCTGCGCGTTTACCGAACAGGCCAGAATTTCAATCGAATCACTTGCATCACAATCGCGCGTGACCTGCAGGACATGCAGCAAACCGCGACCGGCAAGATCGGCATAACGTGTCATCAGTGCATCTGCAACTCGCGCGCAATGCGCTTCTGCACGCTCTCTGGAACCTGGTACACGGCCGTGATAATCGAAACGGACGATGACCGGCACCGGCAGACTGTGAGACACGTTCAGGCCGGTAAAAATCTTGATGCCAACATCCAGGTCAGCCGTAGCCTCCTCGACCGTATCGAGGTAGGCGAAATACATGAGGTTACGCAGCTGGATCTCCTCGAAACCGACACCGGCTCCGATGAAACGCTCGGCATGACCGATATCTGCGTAATGGCTTCCGTGATTGCTGCGTACATAGGCAATCTGCGAAAAGTTGTTTTCAATCAGTCGTTCGATGAGTTGCGCCATACCGGGCGTCACCTCGGGTGAGGCCTCACGCACTGCCGTTGCAATCGCACGTGTCGCATCCGAAGCTCCCATGCTGGCAGTCCCGTCAAACAGGGCCAGCGCATCAACAGCAACATCCAGATCGATTCTTCCTTGCGCATCCGGCACGTGGACACGGATCGCATCGGTATCGGTATCGAGCCCGATCAGCAGCAGGTCGATCGAGGCGCCGCAGCAGAAGCTGTTCTCGATTGCCTCGCGAAATGCATTGAGTTTCTCAAGCCCTGCACGTGCAGCGGCTGCAGTGTCCGAACCGTGCGCAGCACACCCCTGATGATCCGGATCGACAGAGCTGTAGTGATAGATCACAGCCTTGAGATAGCGTGTCGGTTCATCCGCCGTGTTCGGCTGTCCTTCACGGAATCGACCGAGTTCGACCTTGATCCACTTCTGGATACTGTCCTCGATGTCGAACAGCGCGCCTGCATAGGACTTGCGGCGCACAGCCTCCTGGGGAAGCCTGAGCACATAGCGCACAACATGCGCCAGTCGCCCGTCTGCACAGGGTGAAATATCCAGTGTATGGAATCCGCATGCCTGCAGGAATTCATCGAAACCTGCTGCATCCTGACTTGCCAGCGGGTCGTTCAGGTAGTAGTCGTCGCAGAATCGCTTGTAGGTCGAAAAAACACACCATGCGAAGAGTCGACGCATGTCGAGCTGTTCAACCCAGGCGTCCTGCAAAATATCGTCCGGCAATTCGAATCCGAGTTCATCCCGCGCAATGCGCTGTGCCTGTTGCTCGAAATCCTTTTCATGCTGGACGGCGGAGATCTGCTTCAGTGTCGGTACGATGGAGTCAAAGGCATCCTTGACGTTCCGCTCGTAGGCATAGAGCTTCTCGTTCTCGCCCACGCGGCCGAGCGGATGGCCGGAGCCTCTCCTGCGAACAGGGCTGCCGTCAGCCAGGCCAAACGCGCCCGGACGGCGCATAGGCGCCGATCCGAACCGGTTGCCGGGATTCCTGGCTGATTGTCGTGTCGAACGAAGCATCATCTGTTTACGCTAGCCGGCCTTCAGCCGCGCGCACCGCCGCTATAGGTGATCAGGGAACCTGACCCGGTGTTGCCACTACTGCCGGTGACCTTGCTGACAGGCTCGGGGGCTTCGGCCGGCTGCACCGCACGTGCTCCCATGGCACCCATCGGCGCACTACCGCGCATCGTCATGTTGCGACGCGTTACCGAGGCACCCTCGGTGCCAGTGACATGATCGCCACGCTCCCAGTCATCACCCGTGATCTTTGGGCCTGCATCCATGCCCTCGCCCGTGATGCGGGACTTGACGCGGCCGTCGACCTCTTCGACGGTCTCCTGGATTGGCTCCGGGGCACTGCTGCCATGGCCAAAACGCGCCTCTTCAGTGCCTGTCACCTTGCCTCCGGCCATGCCGAACGGCCCGGTGATATGGCTGCTGTTTTCGTATTGCGAGCCTGTAACGTGACTGCGATGTGCCGGCTGCCTGGATGCATGCGATGGGCCGCCCGTGCTGAAATCAGACCAGGGGGTTC
>JASFPB010000308.1:0-3061 GCA_050116235.1 Chromatiales bacterium
CCGAGCCCGAAGGACCGTAGAGAAAAACCGTTTCTCCTCTACCGATGCAGAACTCGTCGATTTCAAGAAGTCCGGGGCCGCGCTTCTTCCAGTCGAAGCGAAGCCCCTTCAACCTTACAGCGGGTGACTGCTGTTGTTCCACGTCCGATATGCTGTCATGTTATCTTGTTGCCTGAATTCAATTGTAACGGAGTCATGGAAACCATGCGTCACTCTTCCCTCTTGACGGGCTTTCTTCTTCTCGTTCTGCTGACGGGAGAGGTCATTGCGGAAAGCAAGGCAGAGGATTCATCCGAACCGCGGGAAATGGACTGGACTGAACTCATGCCCCCGGAGGAACTCGCCAAGCTGGAATCGATGCCTCCTGTCGACCATGGGGACGTTTTACCCTTCGAGGATGGACCTGTCGACCCGCTGGCGCAGGATGCCGCCAACGCAGTTGCGCAGGCAATGGATCCCGAGTGGCAGGCGATCCTGAGCTCGACGAACGTCAGGCCTGAACTGGACGGAGCACGTGTCAGGATTCCGGGGTTTATCGTTCCGCTTGAATTCAATGACAAGCAGGAGACAACGGAGTTTTTTCTTGTCCCCTACATGGGAGCCTGTATCCATGTCCCTCCCCCGCCTCCGAACCAGATCATTCATGTCGTGCCAGGGACACCGGTGAAAATGGACCGGATGTGGGAGCCCTACTGGATCGTCGGCACCCTCGCAACCTCCCTCGTTGAAAATGACATCGCGACATCGGCTTATTCGCTGGTCGCCGATGAGGTCATTCTCTATGAGGAATAGCCCTCTCATGAGGATGCTCCTGCTCCTGCTGCTGATCGCTGCATCGGGCCAGTCTGTGGCAGACGCACAGAGGGACTACAACCTTGGTATCGAAGCCTACCGTGATGGTGATTTTGCCAAGGCCGCTGATTACTTCGAACGATCCGCCGGAAAAGGCTATGTAGAAGCCCAGGTCGAACTTGCAGGGATGTATCTGAAAGGCGAAGGTGTGGAGCAGGATGCTGCCGATGCGGCCAGCTGGTATCTCAAGGCGGCTCGCCAGGGGCATGCCGGGTCACAATACAAACTTGCACAGCTCTTTCGCGAGGGCAATGGCGTTACCCGGGATGCCACGAGGACCTATCGCTGGCTGCGCCGGGCTGCCCTGCAGGGACTGGCTGATGCGCAGTACGATCTCGGACTTGCCTATCTTCATGGCGACGGCATCCGCCAGGATAGTACGCGTGCCACACGCTGGTTTCTCCATGCCGCCGAACAGGGGTTGGCCCGGGCGCAATACCAGCTGGCAGCAGCCTACTTCCAGGGCACTGGCGTTGAAAAAGATGCCGGGCTTGCCGCACGCTGGCTCAAGCGCGCAGCCGAACAGGGAGATGAAAAATCACAGTTCGACCTTGGCATGCTCCATGCCTACGGAACAGGTGTGGAACAGGACTATGACGAGGCGATTTACTGGCTCGTGGAGGCCGCCGGGCAGGGTTCATCGCAGGCGCAATTCAATCTCGGGGTAATCCATGAACGCGGCCTCGGTGTTGAAGAAGACCTGGGCAAGGCCGCAGAGTGGTTCCGAAAGGCTGCGGAACGCGGAGACCCGGCAGCACAGTTCTCTCTCGGGAAATTGCATGTGCTCGGCAAAGGCTTGCCAACCGACTATGTCATGGCCTATGCCTGGCTGAACCTCGCTGCCGCCCAGGAGTACCCGGACGCTTCACGAAGTCTGCGTATCCTTGAGGAGCAGATGAGTCCTGACCAGGTCGGCGAAGCGCAAAAAATCTCCCGCGAGCTCTGGAACAGCATTCGGAAAAGCAGCCTCGATTGAACTGCCGTCAACACTCTCCCGGTGAACCTGCTTGCCAAGAAAGGCCCAACAGATGAATCTCCCTCGATAGCGGTGCAGTCGATACCCTCTAGAGCTTTTCCCTGAGCAGCTGGTTGACCTGCTGCGGATTGGCCTTTCCCTTCGACATCTTCATGACCTGGCCAACAAAGAAACCGATCATCTTGCCCTTTTTGTCGTCAGGCGCGTTGCGGTAATTCTCGACCTGCTCTGGGTTGGCGGCCAGTACCTCGTCGACGATTGCCTCGATGGCGCCTGTGTCAGTGATCTGCTTGAGACCTTTCGCCTCGATGATGGCGTCGGCACTGCCCTCGCCATTCCACATCGCCTCGAAAACATCCTTGGCAATCTTGCCGGAAATCGTCTTGTCGGCAATGCGCCTGACCATGCCTCCAAGCAATTCTGCCGTCACCGGAGAAGTGACAATCTCCTTGCCCTCGCGATTCATGGCCGCTGAAAGTTCGCCCATGATCCAGTTGGCTGTCAGCTTCGCATCACCTGCGATGCCGTTGGCCGTTTCGAAGTAATCGGCCATTTCACGGCTTGCCGTGAGGCTCTCTGCATCCTGGCGCGACAGTTCGAATTCCGACTCGAAACGGTCCCGGCGCATGTCCGGCATCTCGGGAAGTGCAGACTTCACTTCATCGATCATCGCATCGCTGATCTCGACCGGCAGCAGGTCCGGGTCCGGGAAGTAGCGGTAGTCGTTGGCCTCTTCCTTGGAACGCATCGAGCGCGTCTCGTCCTTGTCGGCATCGTACAGCCGTGTCTCCTGGACCACCTCGCCACCACTCTCGATGAGGTCGATCTGTCGCTCCACCTCGAAATTGATGGCACGTTCGAGAAAACGAAATGAATTGATATTCTTGAGCTCGGCGCGCGTGCCGAATTCGGTGTGCTCCCTGAGCTTGACCGAAACGTTCGCGTCACAGCGGAAGGAACCCTCCTGCATATTGCCGTCGCAGATCCCGAGGTAACGCACGATCTGGTGGATCTTGCGTGCATAGGCGACTGCCTCCTTCGCCGAACGCATGTCGGGCTCGGAGACGATTTCGAGCAGGGGCGTGCCAGCGCGATTCAGGTCGATGCCGGTCATGCCGTGGAAATCCTCGTGCAGCGACTTGCCGGCATCCTCCTCGAGGTGCGCACGCGTCACGCCGATGGTCTTGCTCTCGCCGTCGACACTGATTTCGACCTGCCCCGGCCCGACGATCG
>JASFPB010000309.1:0-3055 GCA_050116235.1 Chromatiales bacterium
GCGTGATATGACAGATAGCATGTCGCCTCGTGTGCCGGAAATTATATATCCTGCTCTTCACGAATTCAGTTTGAATAATCAGACGCATGCCGGAGCAGGGAAGGGCCCCGGAAACACTCAGATGTATCAACTGGTCCTGAAAATCCCTGAAGAGGTGCCGCACCAGGCTATCGTGGCAGGGCGAGCAGAGCCCCGGAAAGCGGTTGCTGGCATGCAATCTTTTCCGGGAGTAGACTTATAGAAATAATAACCCGCGAGGATACAAACGATGAAAGTCACAAGAAAGAGATCCGGTGCCCTGTCCGCCATCGCAGCATTGACCCTGGGGCTCTCGGCAGGCCCAGCCTCGGCAGCTGAGAGCGAATGGGAATGGTCGATTGCGCTCTACGGATGGATGTCCGGGATCGATGCTGAGGTCTTTGCTAACGACAACAAGATTGGCGAGATCGACATGAGTTTCAGCGATATCCTCGATGATCTCGACATGACACTCATGCTGCATGGAGAAGGATTTCGCGGCCAGTGGGGTGTCTTCGCAGATGTGGTCTATCTCGATATCTCCGGCAAGGAGACAGGCAATCTGGCGACCACCGAGTATGGCATGTCGTCGACCATCTTCGACCTTGCAGGCGTCTACAGGCTGAGTGGCACGCCCCTCGGTTTCGAGGCCTATGCCGGCCTGCGTTACTTCAGCATGGACCTGGACCTCGATGTTACTCCGATAACCGGCAATACCCGCAGCGCGAGCGTCGATGACAGCTACGCGGACTTCCTGGTCGGTGCACGCTACACGGGCGAGATCAATCAGAACTGGTTCTACCGCCTGCGTGGTGATGTCTCGGCGGGTGAAACCGATGGAACCTGGAGCGTGATGGGACTGGCGGGCTACAGGTTTGGCAAGCAGCTCAACATGAGTGCTATTTTCGGTTACAGGCACCTCGAGATCGATCTTGAAGATGACCAGGGTCTGGTGACGGTCAGCCAGGACCTGACCATGTCGGGACCCTTCGTGGCCTTTAACTACGCTTTCTGAACACCGCCTCCTGTCGAAAAGCGCTCCCGGTGCGGAATGTCCGACTGAGTCGGCTGTTTCGCACCGGGACCCTAACAGACTGCTGAATTCTGCTTCTCGCTCTCACTCGCCCTGTTCAATCCGCGAGGGGCGTTTTCCGGTTTCCGGATCTTGCTGCGCATCTGTCGGCGGGCATCTCTCCGGGGCCTCATCCCGATATCGTTACAACAATAGCTGATCTCGATCAGGGTTTGTTTTTTCAAAGTGTTTTCCACTCAAACGCTATCCTTATCGTGGCACCAAATGACCGATTTGTAGTGGGGCGACTGCTATTCTTGTCAAGAGAATCAATCGGCATGCGTCGCCTTGCCATTATGCAAAAGTGGAGAAACATCATGCGCAATCCAACACGACTGCTCGGAGTCGCCATCGCCGGACTGACAATACTGGCGCCGACCTGGCTGCCAGCCGCGGACTCCGCCATGGGAAGCGATTTTGCAATCGATCGCGACAATGCGCCCCAGCTCAAGGAGGCCTACTCGCCCTATGTCGGCGATGACTATCCCGACCGCGTATTCTGGGGCGATACCCACCTCCATACCTCCTACTCCTACGACGCGGGGCTGGTGGGCAACACGCTGGGACCGGACGAGGCCTATCGCTTCGCGAAGGGCGAGCAGGTCATCTCCGCCACCAAGGTGCCGGCGAAACTCGTACGTCCCCTGGACTGGCTGGTCGTTGCCGATCATGCCGAGACCCTGGGGGTTCCCGTACTGATCCAGCGTTCCGATCCGACCCTTCTGAAGACCGAGATCGGCAAGACGACCCATGACCTCTACATGGAAGGCAAGGTTTACGAGGCATTCGAATATTACGGCCTGAAGGTCCTCGTCGAGGGCAACAATCCGATGGATGATCCCGGCATTGCCCGCACCATGTGGGAAGAGATGGTCGGTTACGCGGAGGAGCACAACGATCCGGGAAAATTCACCGCCTTCATCGGCTACGAATGGTCCGCCATGCCGGCAGGCAACAACCTGCACCGCGTCGTGGTCATGCGCGACAACGGTGACAAGGCGACCGAAGTGCTGCCTTTCGCCGCCTACGACTCGGACGACCCCGAGGATCTCTGGGCGTGGATGGCGCGTTACGAGGAGAAGACCGGTGGCCAGGTGCTCGCCATTCCCCACAACGGCAACCTCGCGAACGGGGTGATGTTCGCTACGGAGACCCTCTCCGGAGAGCCCATCGACGAGAACTACGCCAGGGCGCGGGCCAAATGGGAGCCGCTCTACGAGGTGACCCAGATGAAGGGTGACGGCGAGGCGCATCCGCTGCTCTCGCCCGACGACGAGTTCGCCGACTACGAGAACTGGGACCGCGGCAACTGGGCCGGCGAGAAAAAGACTCCCGAGATGCTCCCGCACGAGTACGCCCGCGGCGCGCTCAAGATTGGCCTGCAACTCGAGGAGCAACTCGGCACCAACCCGTTCAAGTTCGGCATGGTGGGCGCCACCGATGCCCACACCTCCCTGGCCACGACCCGGGAAGAGAACTACTTCGGCAAGGTCTCCCTAATGGAGCCAGGCCCGGATCGTTTCGCCGGGCAGATCGTCCCCGATCCTGATGGCGTGGGCACCGCGACCTATGAATTCGAGACCATCGCCTCGGGCCTCCAGGGCGTCTGGTCCAGGGAGAACACTCGGGCCGACCTGTGGGATGCCATGAAACGCAAGGAGACCTATGCCACGACGGGCACGAGAATCACCGTCCGCGTCTTCGCCGGCTGGGATTTCGATGAGAAGACCGTGCTGCGGCCCGACTTCGCGAAAACCGGCTACCGTGACGGGGTGCCCATGGGAGGCGACCTGACCGCTGCGCCGGAAGGCAAGGCTCCACGCCTGATGGTGCGCGCCCTGCGTGACCCCGATGGCGCAGACCTCGACCGCGTGCAGATCGTGAAGGGGTGGCTCGACGCCAGTGGCGAACTCCACGAGCAGATCTACGATGTCGCCTGTTCCGATGGCCGTGCGATCAATGACA
>JASFPB010000310.1:0-3053 GCA_050116235.1 Chromatiales bacterium
CCTTGCCCTGCCACTCGCCAAGACGGCGTGGCTGCAGATCTTCGAGCGACGGCAGGGAAATATCGTCGAGTTCGGACAGCGTTGCTGCAGTTTCGAACGGGGATGCTACAGGAGGCGGCAGTTGCTGCGCCGGTTTGACCATCAAGCTCACAAAATAGCCTCCGGCGAGGGCTGCCAGCAAGACCGAAACCACGAGCACCGGGAGCAGGAGGCGTCTGTTCATCGACATTCCTGTATGTTCATGACAACAAGTTTCGCGACCCTACCAAAGATCGAGTCAATGGTTCAACGACAGAGTTCGTGGTTAATTTTTGGCTATAATCGATGAACCTCCGTCCGCACGGCCCTGTCATATCTTATCGAGACGGAGAGGATAACCAGTCCTGAAAAATTCAAACATAACCGAGGAGCACTCAATGAATTCCACTTCAAAAGCCCCGCTTCTGCTTGCGGCAGCTTTTTCACTGACCCTGGCCGCAGCCGCCACGCAGGCAGCGCCGGCGCTGACACCGGTAGACACCCTGGACAAGGACAACAGCGGCACCGTGAGCGAGGCCGAATTCAACGCTGGCCGCAAGGCACAGATGGAGAATCGTGCCAGAATGGGCAGGCCGGTAAGCAATCCCGAACTGGGTCCGACATTCAGTGACATCGATGCCGATGGCGATGGCGAGGCCACTCTCGAGGAGTTCCGGGCAGCGCGCATGGAGATCATGGCAAGGCGCCAGGCCGCTCTTGAGATGGCAAGGCGTGAGCGCATGCAGCAGATGATGCAGCGCATGCCTGCACCACCGACTCCCGGCATGATGCAGCCGCGCCCCGCCTTCGAACAGATGGATGCCAATGGCGACGGCGTCATCAGCCGCGAGGAATACAACAGGTTCCATGCCGGCAGGTAAATGACCGCAGAGCTTGCGACCTCCGGGTCGCTGCTCTCTGCGCCCCCTCAACAGACTCTTGCTGCTGCCGGCATGTGCCGGGCCGCAGGAACAGACAGACGAAACAGCTCCAGGAGAGACACCATGAAGCATCACCGCCTCATCCGATTCACAGCCGCTCTCGGCGGACTGTTCCTGGCCGGCATGCTGCACGCCATGCCGCCCGCTCCATCCCCCATCGAGATGTTTGACAAGGACGGAAGCGGAACGGTCAATGAGGAAGAGTTCAATGCGGGGCGCGCAGAACGCATGGCAAAAATGGCAAAGACAGGCCGCCCGATGCGCCATGCCGGACAGGGTCCGCAATTCTCCGATATCGACGCTGACAAGGATGGCGAGGTGACACTCGACGAGTTCATCGCTGCCCGCAGGGCGATGATGGAAAAACGCCGTGCTGAGCGCATGGCATGGCGCTCAGGCATGCCCGGAACAATGCCACCAATGCGCCCGGATTATCAGCACCGCGGCGGTTGCATGCACAAGGGTGGCAAGCATGGCATGGCGAAAAAAGAGCACCATGGCGGTTGCATGCACAAGGGCGGCAAGCATGGGATGGCGAAAAAGGGGCACCACTGCGGTTGCATGCACAAGGGCGACAAGCACGCCATGGCGAAAAAGGGGCACCGCTGCGGTTGCATGCACAAGGGCGACAAGCACGCCATGGCGAAAAAGGGGCAGCACGGCGGTTGCATGTCGAAGGGTGGCAAACAGGGTGAAGGCAAGGGTCACCAGGGCAAGCACAAGCCTCGTTACAGCTTCGAAGACATCGATCTCGACGGTGACGGCATGATCAGCAAGGAAGAGTTTGAGAAACATCGCGCGAGTCGATAAAGGCATGTTGCGGGGAGCAGTTGCCCCCGTACTGCCAGAGATGGTTAGACGCACAGGGCCCGGCGTGGTAATTTCGGATCGTTAACCACAGCCGGACTCCAGCCTTGTTCAAACACATCGGCATCACCGGGAAATCCCATGACCAGCAACTCGCCTCCCTGCTGGAGCGTCTCTGGCGACATCTTCAACAACGCGGTGAGCTGACACTCGACGAACGCCTCGAAGGACATCTCCCGGGCTGCCGCATGGCATCCCTTGATACGCTCGCTGCAACATCAGACCTGGTTGTTGTCATCGGTGGCGATGGCACCCTCCTGCATACCGCTCGCATCCTTGCACCCTATGATGTGCCAATCGTGGGAGTCAATCGGGGACGCCTGGGTTTCCTTGCCGATATCGCTGCCGATGAAATGCTCGGAAGTATCGACCAGATACTGGCCGGCAACTTCGAGGAGGATCCGCGCTTCCTTCTGCGGACGCGTCTGGAGGACAGCACAGGCGAGATGGCCAGCGACAACCTGGCCCTCAATGATGTCGTGCTGCACAAGTGGCTGACAGCGCGCATGATCGAGTTCGAGCTCTGGATCAATGGCCGTTTCGTGGAATCGCAGCGATCCGACGGGATCATCATCTCGACACCGACTGGTTCCACGGCCTATGCTCTCTCCGGTGGCGGCCCGCTTGTCTACCCCGATCTCGATGCCATCCTGCTGGTACCGATTTGCCCCCATGCATTGAGCAACAGGCCGATCATGGTGAGCGGCTCCTCGACGATTGAATTGCGGCTTTGCGGCCGTACAACGGCCAATGATGTTCGCGTGACCTGCGATGGACAGACCACACTCGAGATGGCGGCAGACAGCCGCCTGCTCATCTCCAAGGCGGAACACCCCGCTCGCCTGCTTCACCCTGCCGGGCATGACCACTTCAAGGTCCTCCGCAACAAGCTCGACTGGGGCGGACGCCGTCAATAGCCATGCTCTCGAGCCTCTCGATTCGCAACCTCGTCACGGTCGAGTCACTACAGCTCGAACTCGATTCCGGCATGAGCGTCCTGACCGGAGAGACAGGTGCGGGCAAGTCGATCCTTATCGATGCACTGGGCCTCGTACTCGGGGACAAGGCAGACAGTTCGCTAATCCGTCACGGCAGTGAGAAAGCGGAAATCACCGCAGAATTCGATCTGGCGAAGTTGCCTGAAATCGGCAACTGGCTCGTATCGAATGAACTTGATGATGCCGGTGAATGCCTGCTTCGCCGAATCATCAGCAGAAAGGGGCGCTC
>JASFPB010000311.1:0-3034 GCA_050116235.1 Chromatiales bacterium
CCAGTTCGCCTTGTCGGGGATTTCCAGACCGGCAAGTTCCTCGACTGCAGCGGCATAGCAGTACTCGTTGAAATCGGGTTCCGGTACGCAGATACGGCAGACAATCGGAAAGCACTGGATGAAGGTACGGCGCTCCATCAGTTTCTCGAAACCACGGTGCAGGTAGCCGACATGCGTCTTGCCTTCGACGACTTCGTCGCCGCAGACGGTCAATTCCACCGACATGTTGCCGGTGATGCCCGGATGATTCGGCCCCTGCCAGAGCTTCAGGTACTTGCCTGAAGAGAGGTCGATGTCGCAACTCCCGTCGGGAAGATGGTCCGGATACTGTGATCGGTCGGGTTCGTAGGCCATGTCATTTCCCGTCCGGGTAGAGTTTCAGCTTCATGTATCCGACCGGGTCCTTTGTCTCGCGCCCGGGGCGCTCGGGAAAAGTTTCCTGCGAGTACTGCAGGGTATCGAAGTCGCGCCGGTAGGGCGGGATATCGACCCAGCCCTCCAGAATGAAATCTTCATCGACCCGCGGGCTCTCCGGAAAGTCGATGCCGAACATCTCGCGCAATTCCCGCTGGTAGGTGGCAGCTGTTGGCCACAGGTCATGGATACTCTCCATGCTGGCATTGTCGCGTGGCAACATCAGGCGCACACCAATGTCGCGACCGCCCGTGCGATCGCTGAGCAGGTAGGTCAGCTGAAAGCTGTCGTCCTCGATCCAGTCCACCGCAGTCAGCAGTACCAGGTGCGTGAAGCCTTCGAGATCGCGCAGGTGAAGCAGCAACGGACGCAACTGCTCGCGTGTGACGGTCACGAAGGCGAGATTCTCCCTCTGCTCGCTGAAGTCACCGAGCTGGAATCGGGTCTGTAACTGGCTGATCAGTGTTTGCATGAGGTTTCCTGAATTCACCACAAAGAAAAGAAAAGCCACACAGGCTTCTTGTATGCAGAGTAAGGAGGAATGCCAGCTACTGACAGAGCGCACATTCCACCGGGTGATACCTCAGATAAATTCGATTGACTGTTTTTCATACCCTTCGTTTCCTTTGTGTTCCCGGTGGTGAATATCCAGCTCACCAGCTGTAGTCCGGCATGTCCCAGTCCTTGATGACCCGTTTCTGGTTGGCCTTGTACCAGTCGAAGTTCTCGGCGTAGCGGTTGGCACCCTCGGCCTTGCCGGCGCGGATCAGCTTTTTCAGATCCTCGAAGCCCTGCAGCAGGGCCTCGGGTCGCGGCATACAGCCCGTGATGTAGAGATCGACCGGCATGTATTCGTCGAGACGCTTGATGGTGTTGTAGGAATCCCAGTACATGCCGCCGTTGATGGTGCAGGAGCCCAACCCGACCGCGTACTTGGGATTCTGCATCTGCTCGTAAGAGCGGATGGCGCGCTTGAGCGTCTTGACCGACAGGTAACCCGAGATCACCAGCAGGTTGGCCTGGCGCGGCGTCGGCCGCCACTGGATGCCATAACGGTAGGCGTCGAAACGCGGTGTCATCAACGGGCGCATTTCGATGGCACCGCAACCAGTACCGAAGCCCAGTATCCAGAGTGATTCGGAACGTGCCCAGTTGAAAAGGTCTTCGATGATTTTCGTATAGGCGGGTGTCTGCACGGTCGGACCGGCCTGGCAGTAGTAATCCTGCAGGGGATCGATGTGGATTTCCTGGCCGTCCGGCGCCCTGACAGTCCGTGGCATCAGTTCTTCACGAACCGGAATCTCCCTGAGTGTTGGGCGCGGCTGAGTTTCTTTCTCTTTCTCAGGCTGTTGAACGAGTAGAGTCTCGAAGTCGTCTTTCATATTCTCACACCTGCGCAATGCTCTCAGGGATCGGAGTCAAATAACCCGACCGGTTCGTTCCATGGTTACCGTGCCGAAGTGATACGGCCACGATGCTTTCCATGCGCGGCAACAACTCCCCGCGGACAGGGTTGTCTTTTAGATGTATGCGTTTTTCAAGATCGTTTTTCATAGTATTACGTAACCACAAAGAGCACAGAGGACACGAAGAAGCCTTTGTCGGATCGGCGTAGTGCAGTACGCCTGGCAAAGCATTCGCTTTCTTTGTGCTCCAGGTGTGCTTAGTGGTGAATATTGTTTTCATTCAAACCACCAGGATCGCTGCGATGCCCAGTGGCAGGGCCCAGATCAGGAACCAGCGCACGGACTGTTCGACACGGAAGCGGGGGAAGACTGTGCCGACGAAAACGGAAAAGAGGTAAATCAGGAAGACCTTCAGAAAAAAGACCGGCCAGCTCGCGGCGCCGCCGAAGAAGAGATTCATGTAGACCACGATCTTGGCGATCGGAAAGATCACGCGGTTGGTCTGCATCAGCGCCAGGTACGAAGAGTGGTACTCGGTCGGCGGGCCGATAGGAATCTCCTGGGGCGCCAGCACTACGTCGAATGGAGGACGCATCATCGAACCGAGAAAGGACAGCATGGCAGCTGCCACGGCCAGCGGATTGGTGAAGAGGGTCCAGTTCATCACGCCACCCTGTTGCGCCGCGACGATCTCGGTCACCGACAAGGTTTCGTATTGCAATGCCACGGCAAAGACCGCCAGGGCAAGCGGAAGCTCGGAGGTCGTCACCTGCGACAGCCCGCGGCTGACACCGATGGCCGAGTGCGGGTGACCGCTCTCGGCGGCCCCGAGCGCCATACCGAGAGTGCCGAAGAAGACGAAGTAGAGCGCCAGTATCAGATCACCGGCGAACGAGAGATTGGAAAACATCTCGGAGCCGTAAATCGTCGGGACGAACAGCAGCAGGCCGACTCCGCCGGTCAGACGGAAAACCGGGCCCAGGTAGAACATCGGGCCATGCGTGATGGAACTGCGAATGCTGTAGTTTTTGATCAGGTCGATATAGTTCTGCCAGATCGGAATACCGTGTCGCCGTCCCACGCGTGCGCCGATCTTCTGCATCAGCGCTGTCAGCAACAGACCGTAGTTGACGACGATGAAGAGTGTCAGCAGGGAGTAGGGAATCATGATCCATTCGAATGACATGCGTTAGCCCCCTTGACTGAACAGGTAG
>JASFPB010000312.1:0-3034 GCA_050116235.1 Chromatiales bacterium
ACTCGGCGTCAAGGCGCTTGATACGCATCCGCTGAAAAGCATCAAGAGAGGTGTTGGCGAAACAAACCTGCAGTTGCGCTTCGCTGGAGTCACTTTCAACCCCGGAGCCTCTCTTTATGCCGATGAGGATGGCGTTGTTCTTTCACCCGGGCCACTCATCTGAGGTCTTCGACCAGGCGCCCGGGCAACGGCACACGTGTGGAGAGGGCATAAAAAAGCCCGGGATACCCGGGCTTTGGGATGCAAGACCGGATAACTCAGGCCTTGGGATTCCAGGACCGGCACCAGCCAGCTGCTGCGACATCCTTGCCGGGGAAAATGGTGCAGGGGCCTGAGGCTGCATCTGCGGCGCCAGAGTAGAGAGCACAATTTGCGCAATTCTGGCCATCAGTGGCACTTGCCTCGACGTACCCGAGTGCCTGGGCTGTCGGGTCATCAACACTCAACATTTCGGCGCGAACAGGGATCTGGTAACCGGCTATCGCCAGGACGGGAACAGCTGCAACACCTTTGAGAAGTGCACGGCGGCCTTTGTCGATGGATTTATCTTTCATTAGTTCCTCCGAATCACGGATTAGAGATTGCAACCGGCCAGCCAGTTGCGGTGATTAAGTGCTTCAGCATCAAATGATAGGAAAGCGATAGAGCACATACAATGTTATTTATCAAACAGCCTCGACAAGATCGGGCATTTCTTGGCCTGAATCAATTTTTTGGCAGAAAAAAGCGGACCACCCGGCTAAACATTGCTTCTGTTTCATGACTCGCGAATGATCGTGCATCCTCATGCGAGTCTGAACAGATCTCGTCGAATCTGTCTGACACCCTGTTTGGCGCAGTCGGCAGGATCGGATAACCTGAACAGGAGAAATCTGGATGCGGAGGTAAAGTATGGCAGGCGTCAATCCAATGGCTTACCTGGAAAAGGTCTCCTTCAACCTGCCCAACCTGACAACCAACGAGCAGATCATGCCGGTGCTGAACGAACTTGAGCATCTCTACAAGGCTCTGGACCCGGAGTTCCAGCATCTCGCGGATCAGCTGATCGAAACACTGCGCGGGCGTTTGACACCTGACTCGGTCAACCTTCATTGAGACAGGCTGGTGGAGTATCCGGCTTCTGCCCCTGGCACCTGTCGAAGCTGGGAGCGGCAGCCCCTGTCGTGCTTCCCCTGCTTCCAGGTGGCCTTGCCTCGTGCGATCGGACAAACCACACTTCTTGCGCCTTGATTGGCAGATCCCTTGTCATATGATCGAATGCTGGACGGCTGCCTTAAGGCCCGGACCAGGCGGACAAACGAACCAACCCCGAGGTAACCACAGATGCTGATACTGATCGCCGGACTGCTACTTTTCTTCGCGGCCCACTCGGTCTCGATCGTCAACGAATCATGGCGCGACCAGGTGGTCGCACAAATCGGAGAGAAGGCCTGGATGGGGGTTTACTCCCTGATCAGCATTGCCGGTTTTGTTCTGATCGTCTGGGGCTACGGACTTGCCCGTATGGAGCCGGTCCTGATCTACGTTCCACCGGACTGGCTGCGGCACCTGGCCATGTTGCTGCTCGTGTTCGTCTTTCCACTGCTGGTCGCGACCTACTTCCCGGGACGCATCAGCCATGCTGTCAAACATCCCATGCTGGTGGCAACGAAAGTTTGGGCCTTCTCCCATCTGCTGATGAACGGCATGCTGCATGACCTGCTGCTGTTCGGGACTTTTCTTGCCTGGGCGGTCATCGACAGGATCTCCATGAAACGCAGGGAGCAGCGTCCACTGCCTGGCGCACCGGCCTCACCCATAAACGACGTCATCGCGATCGTTGCAGGCCTCGGACTCTACGCGGCATTCGTATTCAAACTGCACGGCTGGCTGATCGGTGTTCCCGTGATTCCCTGAGTCACGTGAACCCAGGGAGTCATGCGGTTTCCATGTCGAGGAGCAGTTGGGGCCTCTCGAAACGAACCGACTGCGGATAGGGGAAGACATCCTCGAGTATCCCCTTCCGGATCTTCTCCTGCTTGTCGATCCAGAAATCGACATCCAGCAGGTCCCTGTGATACTTCAGGAATGCTTTTCTGATGCGCGGGTCGCCAAGCAGGAAACTCGCAAACTCTTCGGGAAAAATGTCATTCGGACCAACGCTGTACCAGGGCTCTGAAGCAAGCTCGTCTTCCGGAAATCGTGGTGGCGGTATCTTTCGGAAATTGCAATCGGTGAGATAGACCACCTCGTCGTAATCATAGAAGACCACGCGCCCGAGCGGAGTCACACCGAAGTTCTTGAAGAGCAGATCACCCGCAAAAATATTGGCAGCGGCAAGTTCCTTGATGGCCTCGCCATAGCCCCTGATAAGACTGTCAACGCGCTCCTGGTCTGCATCTTCGAGCTCGATATTGAGCGGTATCATCCGACGCTCGATATAGACATGCTTGATGATGAGGTTGCCGAGGCTATCGCAGGAAATACTGCTCGCGCAGCTCTCCTCGAGTTCTGCGAGGAGCTCGGTGGAGAAACGGCTTCCCGGCAAGGCAACATAGGAGTATTCCATCATGTCCGCCATGCGACCGACACGATCGTGCTCCTTGACGAGCTGGTATTTTCCCTCGACATCCTTGCGGCTCATCTCTTTCGGCGGGGCAAACCTGTCTCGGATCACCTTGAAAACGTAGGGATAGGAAGGCAGCGTGAAAACTGCCATGACCATACCGGGGATTCCGGGCGCAGGAATGAGCTCGTCATCCGAGTAGGTCAGGTGATGCAGGAAATCCCGGTAAAAATCCGTCTTGCCCTGCTTGTGATAGCCGATCGCCGAGTAGAGATCTTCTTTCGTTCGGGTCGGCATGAGCCCCTGCAGGAAATGCACGATGGCGGAAGGCACCGGATGTTCGACCATGAAGTAGACATAGGAGAAGTCAAACAGCTGGTTCAGCGCATTCTCGCCGAGGAGTAGTGTATCGACATAAAGTGCGCCCTCGCCGTTGTTGAGGATCGGTACGGCAAAGGGGAAAATGTCATACTCGTTGATCGCCTTGCC
>JASFPB010000313.1:0-3029 GCA_050116235.1 Chromatiales bacterium
CCGCTGTTGCGTGCCTCGGCACGCAGTTGCGTCATCTCCTCGACAGTCAGACCCCGGTACTCGGCTGCGATGGCAGAGTAGGCGTTGGCTGCAATTTCAGCGACTTCGGCGACAATGGCCTTTTTCTGCTCCAGATTCAGAGCCACAAGTCACCTCCTGATTACGGTGGAACCCTCGGGTTCCGGTTAACTAATCCGGCCAGATGGCCGGTACGTTTCACGAGACCGTCACCAGGAAACCGTGTTTAGCGGTGGATCCTGATGGGCCCGTCTGCGCGGGATATTAAGCCGGCATCAGCCGGCACCTGCGGTCTTTGACGGTTCCGGCCGTTATGGCCGTTACCCCAAAGCTGGTTATGAAGTCCTCTCGTGACAACTTCAAGATTCTGCAAGGCAGTCAACCGCCTGACTGCCGGGGCCGAAAGAGGGTCTATACCCTTTCCGGCAAGCCGGGATAATCCGGACAGGATTATCCCGGCCACTGGGCAGGCTTCAGATTTCGATCGAGGCCTGGTCCAGTGACAAACCCGGTCCCATCGTCGTGGATACCGAGACTTTCTTCAGATAGATACCCTTGGCCGAACTCGGCTTGAGTTTCTTGAGGTCGGCAATCAGGGCTTCAAGGTTCTGTTGCAAAGCGCTCGGCTCGAAACTGGACTTGCCGATGGTGCAGTGGATGATGCCACCCTTGTCGGTACGGAACTGGACCTGACCCGATTTGGCGTTGTTCACAGCCTCGGCAACATTCGGCGTGACGGTGCCAACCTTCGGGTTGGGCATGAGTCCGCGCGGGCCAAGAATCTGCCCGAGCTGCCCCACGATACGCATCGCATCAGGGCTGGCGATCACAACATCAAAATCCATCTTGCCGGCCTTGACATCCTCGGCAAGGTCTTCCATGCCGACGAGATCCGCACCAGCTTCTTTTGCGGCTTCCGCATTGTCGCCCTGGGTGAAGACAGCGACGCGCACATCCTTGCCAGTTCCGTTCGGCAGGACAGTGGAACCGCGAACGACCTGGTCTGATTTCCGTGGATCGACGCCAAGGTTAATGGAGACATCAACACTCTCCTCGAATTTCACGGAAGAGAGTTCTTTCAGCAGCGAGAAGGCTTCCGAGGCGGCATACGCCCTGCCCGGCTCGATCTTCTCGGCAATCATTTTCATGCGTTTGGTCATTTTGGCCATGATTACTCAACCCCCTCGACATCAAGTCCCATACTGCGTGCGGAACCGGCGATCGTGCGAACGGCCGCATCCATGTCGGCAGCCGTAAGATCAGGCATCTTGATGCTGGCGATCTCTTCCAGCTGTGCGCGATTGACCTTGCCCACCTTGTTGGTGTTAGGCTCGCCGCTGCCCTTCGCAATACCGGCCGCCTTTCTCAGCAGCACTGCTGCAGGCGGCGTCTTCATGATGAAGGTGAAGGAGCGGTCGTTGTAGACCGTGATCACGACAGGAACCGGCATGCCCTTCTCGAGGCTCTGCGTCTGGGCATTGAAGGCCTTGCAGAACTCCATGATGTTGACGCCATGCTGACCCAGTGCAGGACCGACTGGCGGACTCGGGTTGGCTTCCTGTGCAGGAACCTGAAGCTTGATGTAAGCCTCTATTTTCTTGGCCATGTTACTCTCCGCGGGTGCAAGCGCCTGTCCACCACTCGGGTCATCAGGCTCCCCGTCTGTTTATGTGTAAATATGCGCACCGCGTTGCGGTGCTGCGGTCAGGTCTTCTCGACCTGGCCGAATTCGAGATCGACGGGCGTTGAACGACCGAAGATCATGACAGAAACGCGCAGCAGGTTCTTGTCGTAGTCAACTTCCTCGACAACGCCGTTGAAGTCGTTGAAAGGCCCGTCGGTAACGCGTACAACCTCGCCGGGCTCGAACAGCACTTTCGGACGCGGCTTGTCGATACCTTCCTGCACACGCTGCAGGATCGCATCCGCCTCCTTGTCGCTGATCGGCACGGGCTTGACCTTGTCCTTGTCACCGATGCTTCCAATGAAACCCATGACGCGCGGGACATCCTTCACCAGGTGCCACGCCTCGTCCGACATCTCCATGTTGACGAGCACGTAACCGGGAAAGAATTTGCGCTCGCTCTTGCGCTGCGAGCCACCCCGCATCTCGACGACCTCTTCCGTCGGCACGAGAATATCGCCGAAGCTGTCTTCCATGCCGGCGCGCCTGATAGCTTCCTCGAGGGAGCGCTTGACCTGCGACTCATAGCCCGAGAAGGCGTGGACAACATACCACCGCTTCGTCATCGATCAGTCCCCCTGGCCGGTGAGCATCTGCACGACCCAGAAGAGGATCGAGTCAACAGCCCACAAAAACAGACCAACGATGATGACAATCACGATGACAGCCAGCGTCGTCTGTACCGTCTCTGGACGCGTCGGCCAGATAACCTTGCGGACTTCCGCGCGCGCCTCACTGGCGAAACTCCAGAGCGCGCGTCCCTGCCTTGATGTCAGGGCTATCGCTCCGCCGATCAGCAGTGCAGCAAGCACACCGATCACCCTGAGAAGCTGTGACTGATCCGAAAACTGGTAATACGCAGCGACACCGGCGACAGCGATGCCGATCGCGATTACCAGCTTGACCATGTCAAGCGCGGAGCCTTGTTGTTCTGCCTTTGCGTTCATCCTGCCAACTGAATATGGCAGGCCAGGAGGGACTTGAACCCCCAACCTGCGGTTTTGGAGACCGCTGCTCTGCCAATTGAGCTACTGGCCTGTTGTAAAAAATCTTCTCTGTCAAATGCTGGAAAAGCGGGGACGGCACCAGGCCGTACCCCGCTTCCAGCTGTAGATGTATCAGATTACTCGATAATCTTGGATACAACACCGGCGCCGACGGTACGGCCGCCTTCGCGAATCGCGAAACGCAGGCCCTCTTCCATCGCAATCGGTGCAATCAGCTTGACAGTCATCTTGATGTTGTCACCAGGCATGACCATCTCGGTGCCTTCCGGCAGTTCGCACGCACCCGTTACATCCGTCGTACGGAAGTAGAACTGCGGACG
>JASFPB010000314.1:0-3024 GCA_050116235.1 Chromatiales bacterium
CCACGGCCTGGGGCGTCTTGAAATACTCCTCGGCGAAGTTCTTCTTGTCCGAGGTCTTCCTGCTCGCCTTCTTCCTGATCTACGTGATCGTCGCGATCCTTTATGCAGGCAAGGGAACACTCAGGATTCGCAAGCCGCTCGACGCGACTCTGCTGCTGGCCAACCCTCTCGTGACCTTTGCACTGCAAGCCGGGCTGGTCTATCAGTACGAATACGGTCTGGCTTTCAGTGCCCTCGGTTTCGGTGTCTTCTACCTGCTGCTTGCGCGCATCCTCTGGAGTCGCGGCGGTGAGGATACGCGTCTTCTGACCGAGGTCTTCGTCGCACTCGGTGTCGTCTTCGCCTCGCTGGCAATTCCTTTTGCACTCGATCCGCAGGTCAGTGCTGCAGCTTGGGCTGTGGAGGGCGCCGGCGTGCTCTGGATCGCAACACGTCAGGGGCAGGTCTATGCAAAGTACTTCGCACTCGTGCTGCTTGTGGGCGCCTCGCTGCTCTTCCTGAGTGATGCACAAACAGGACTGCATGGCGGCAGCAATCTCTTCTCGACCTTCATCCTCGGCACCTCCCTGATCGGCCTTGCATGGCTCTTCAGCGGCTGGCTGTTGCGTGCGCATGAACAGCATGCGTCGCGCCCGGCATGGGAAATTACTGTCAGCAAGCTGTTACTGGCAGGCGGCCTGCTCTGGTGGCTTGGTGGTGCGCTGTTGCGGCTGTTCGCATTTCTGCCAGACCTCGATGCAGCGAACAGCTGGCTGCTCTACCTCTCTGTATCGAGTGCACTGCTGTACCTCGTGAGTCAGCGATATGACTGGCGCGATGGCTGTATTGCATCGCTTGTACAGCTTCCAGGCCTGCTGCTCATGCTTGCCTGGTTCCTGACGCACGAGGCGCATCCGCTGATCTCCTGGGGTGTGCTCACCTGGCCTGTCGGCGTGGCAACGCTCTACTGGCTCATGAAGATGCTGGAGACACGTGACGGTGAGGAGAGACTGCGTTCGATACTGCACGTCATCGCCTTTTACCTGGTGCTCTTTCTATTGCTCTGGGAGGGACGTTACCAGCTGACGCGCCACTTCACCGATGAGAGCGCCTGGGTGATCGCCTGGTATGCCGTGCCACTCGTGGCAGGACTGCGCTTCATTCTGCACTGGCGACGCTGGCCGGTGAACATCGATACACAAGCCTATGGCCGGGTCATTCCGCTCTCACTCGTTGCGCTTTTCGCGCTCTGGGCACTCGCCAGTTCGCTCAGTCCAGGTGATGCCGCACCGCTTCCCTATATCCCGCTGCTGAACCCGATCGATATCCTGTTGCTGGCAGGCGGGTTCACGGCTCTGGGATGGCTCATGCGGCAACAGGCGGGCGGGCATCTCTCCGAGGAGACGCGCATGCCTCTTGGTTATCTGCTGCTCGTAGTGGCCTTCATCTGGATCAACGTCACATTGCTGCGCGTCATGCATCACTGGTTCGGTCATGCGTGGGATCTCGATGCCCTGCTCGCATCAAGCCAGGTGCAGATGGCGCTATCGATTCTCTGGTCGGTCATTGGTGTCGGCATGATGGCGATTGCGAGCCGTATCAAGGTACGTGTCATCTGGCTGGCGGCAGCCGGCCTGCTCGTGGCTGTCGTCGTCAAGCTGTTCCTCGTCGACCTGGCAGCAACCGGAACCATTGCACGCATCGTCTCTTTCCTGATCGTTGGCGGACTGCTGATCCTTGTCGGCTACCTCTCGCCACTGCCGCCGAAGAGAGAGATGGAACCCTCGGAAAAAGGAGAAACAGAACAATGACCAGGCTTTCAACATTGTTGCTTACAATCCTGTTCATGGCACTGCCCGCATTAGCAGCGGACCAGGCAACTCCCGTGCCGGAGGACTACGCAAAGGGATACCGGCTGACAGGTGGCGAAGGGTCAATCCGTTACCTGTTGCTGGATGAGACTCTCTATCGTGACATGGCAAGCAACGACGGATCCGATATCGCGGTCTTTAATACTGCTGGTAGGCAGTTGCCGCATCGCATCGAAGGACAGCAGAAGGGGCTGGAGAAGAGCCGTACACTCTCTCTGTCGTTCTTTCCGGTTCTCGATGAAACAGTCGATGGCGCCAGCTCTTTCTGGCAATACAAGCAGGATCAACAGAGTTTCGAGCTGCGCTATCGAACCTGGCAGGAGAAGCGCGAGCAATCGCCGCAGGAAGCTGTCAGCTATATCCTCAAGAATGAAAACACCGATGACAAGCTGACCAGGCTGACGATCAACTGGAGCCAGCAGCAGACAAGCATGATCGGCGCCATGAAGGTCGAGACCAGCAGTGATATGACAAACTGGTCACCGCTCGTTTCCCGCGCGGTCCTGTCGCGACTCACGCATGAGGGCAATACACTGCAGCAGGACGAAATCAAGCTTGGGACGACACAGGCAAAGTACCTGCGCCTCAGCTGGATCGGCGGCAATCCCGGTATCACCATCAACGAAATCCTGGGCGAGTATTCGACGATACCCGATGGCGATGCGCAGCAGTGGATCGAGCTTGCTCCAATCACTCCCCTTGAAGATGAAGAGGATGCCTACCTCTTCAATACAGGCGGCCCCATGCCCGTCAGGCAACTGGCCTTCGCAATCCCGCATGATGGGCTCTACTACCGCGGCAAGCTCTATTCACGCACGACAGAAGAGCAGGAGTGGCGTTACAGGGTTCCAATCAACCAGTACCGCCTGCAGCGTGAAGGGCTCACGACAGAAGGCTCACCGATCGACTTGCCCGACGTGGCGGACCGGTACTGGAAGATCGTGCTCGAGCAGCCGTTAAACCTTCAGTCGCAGGATTACCCGCTTATACGTGTCAGGCTACAGCCACAACGACTGGTTTTCCTGGCGCAGGGTGAAGAACCTTTTACGCTTGCCATCGGCAGCCGACAGGTTGAACCACAATCCTTTCGCTTGCCTGACCATAAACTCCCTCAGGATTTTAGTGTAGAGACAAGCGCTCAGATAACACTCGGCGAGGAAGTCATGCTTGGTGG
>JASFPB010000315.1:0-3014 GCA_050116235.1 Chromatiales bacterium
AGACGATTATTCCAATATCAGTAATAGACAGATGCAAAGAGCTGAGAGAGCCGGAGAGCCATCAGTAGCTCATGGATTCTTCTCGAGAGACTTCAGCAGTGCGACTGCTGGCTTGTAGTTGTGAGCGGCGGCTTTTTTCAGCCATTGGAGGCCGCGTTCCCTGTCGACGGCCACATTGCCTTCACCGTTGAGGTAGATCTCGGCAAGCGCATACTGTGCGTCGGATTTACCAGCCTCGGCAGCCAGTTCGAACCATTTTGCTGCTTCTGCGACGTTCTGTTCGCCAGCGCTGCCGCTGCGCAGGATGCGACCGATACCGCGGTAGGCCATGGTCAGCTTGTGCTTTGCTGCCTTGTGATACCACTCGAGTGCTGTCTTGTGGTTCCTCTCGACGCCGTCTCCATTCTCATAGAGAATGCCCAGACGGATCATCGCGCGTCTGCAGTCCATGGCGGCCGCGCGCAACATCCAGTCCATCCCGGCCTCCTTGTCCTCGATGACGCCCTTGCCGCGATAGAGCTGGTAGCCGACATGGTACATGGCGATCTTGTGATTCTGGGCGGCAGCCCTGTTAAACCAGTCGAAGGCCAGTTCCGGATCCTCTGGCATACCGCCCGCACCATCGAGATACAGCTTGCCGATGCGGTTCTGTGCCTGTGGTAGCCCCTGGCTCGCCGCCTCGAGGAACCAGTAGGTGGATTTGTCATCATTCTGCTCGACACCCTGTCCGCGCGCATAGAGCTTGCCCAGCACAAACTGCGCCTCGGGATCGCCCTGTTCAGCATATTTCGTGACGATATGGATCTCGTTCAGGGTGGCAGCATTTACAGTAACCGCTATCGACAGGAGTGCGGCGAACAGAACGGGTTTTTTCATGGTGCCGAGGCGTCTCTGCTTGTCCAGAAATGGATCAAGCATAGCAGAAGCACCGGACTCTATTCGCTTATACTGCGGGTCATGAAAAACGGGTCAGCTCTCTCCGCTCACCTCGGCCGGCTTCTCAACCTGCGCAAGGGCGAGGGAAGACTTGTGGCGGCTTCCTTTTTCTACTTTTTCTGCCTCCTGTGCAGCTATTACATCATTCGCCCCGTGCGTGACGAGATGGGCATCGCGGGCGGTGTCGATCAGCTGCAGTGGGTCTTCACGGGCACCTTTCTCGTGATGCTGGCCGCGGTGCCGCTCTTTGGTTTCCTGAGCGCGCGCCTGCCGCGCGCGAGGTTGCTGCCGGCAGTCTATCTCTTCTTCATCCTGAACCTGCTCTTTTTCCAGCTGCTGCTGAGCGGTGATTCGGCCCCTCTTTGGGGCGCACGCGCCTTCTTTATCTGGGTGAGCGTTTTCAATCTCTTCATCGTCTCCGTCTTCTGGAGCTTCATGGCTGATATCTTCAGCAATGCACAGGGGAAAAGACTCTTTGCGCTGATAGCCGCTGGTGGAACGGCAGGAGCCATCACCGGGCCTGCGATCACGACACTGCTGGCCGGTGAGCTTGGGACGGCAAACCTGCTGCTGATTTCTGCCGGTTTCCTCTGCGGAGCCCTCGGCGCAATACTCTATCTCAACAGGCATGTGCAGAGCAGCGACAAGGGCGAGCAGCAGGGACTGGGCGGGTCCATTTTCGAGGGCTTCACGCAGACACTCGGCTCCAGATACCTGCTTGGCATCAGTCTCTTCATCTGGCTCTACGCGACACTCTCGACCTTTCTCTATTTCGAACAGGCGCACATCGTCAAGGCGGCCTTCGATGATCCTGACGCCAGGACCAGTCTCTTTGCCATGATCGATCTGGCGGTCAACAGCCTGACACTCCTCTTCCAGCTCCTGATTACAGGGCGGATCATGCAGAAGTTCGGCGTAGCGACGGCGCTCGCGCTCATGCCGGGCCTGCTCGCAATCGGCTTCATGGTGCTCGCGATCGCCCCGATCCTGCCTGTACTCGTCGCAACCCAGATTGTCCGGCGTGCTGGCAATTATGCCGTTACACGACCCGCACGCGAAGTGCTCTATACAGTCGTACCACGCAGCAGCAAGTACAAGGCCAAGAACTTTATCGATACTGTCGTTTACAGGGGCGCTGATGCAGCCGCAGGCTGGCTCTTCGCCGGCATGAAGTCACTCGGGATGGGGCTGACCGGGATTGCCTGGACGGCCGTCCCCCTGGCGCTGGCCTGGTGTCTCCTTGGTCTACACTTGGGGCGGCAACAGAGAAAGATGGCAGAAGATATGGAGAATAGGCATGCTGAAAAACAACCGTCGTGATTTTCTGAAATTGCTCGCAGCATCGGGTCTGTCCCTTGCCATGCCCTCGCCGGTCATTGCCGGGGACGAGACCCTGCTGCTGAAGCCGGTACCCTCGAGCGGGGAGAAACTGCCCGTCATCGGCCTCGGTACCTCGCGTGTTTTCGAGGTTGGCCCGGGTGACTTTGAGCGAGAGGGGCCGAAGGAGGTTCTGCGCACGCTTGCGAACGTGCCCGGCAGTATGATGGACACCTCGCCGATGTATGGCAGCGCGGAAACGGTTGTCGGCGATCTGGCAGCGGAACTTGACGTGCGTGACCGGCTCTTTTTTGCGACCAAGGTCTGGATCCGGGGGCGCGAAGAAGGAATTGCACAGATGCGAACATCGATGCAACGCTTGCGTACCGACCGGCTGGATCTGATCCAGGTTCATAATCTCGTGGATACCAGGACACACCTGCGAACACTGCGTGACTGGAAGGAGGAGGGGCGTGTGCGTTATGCGGGTATCACGCATTATCATGCCGGTGCCCATGACAGCCTCATGCGCGTCATGCAACGGGAGCCACTCGATTTCGTGCAAGTCAACTACTCGCTGCTCGAACCCGAGGCG
This sequence comes from Chromatiales bacterium, assembly GCA_050116235.1. Taxonomy (GTDB): domain Bacteria; phylum Pseudomonadota; class Gammaproteobacteria; order Chromatiales; family Chromatiaceae; genus Sva-25. The sequence continues at coordinate 2,849 of JASFPB010000315.1, forward strand.
CAGCAGCGTCTCCTGCCACTTGCGCAGGAGAGGGGGATTGCCATCATCGCAAACAGGCCTTTTGCACGCGGGGAACTCTTCAGGATAACCAAAGGGAAACCCCTGCCCGGATGGGCCGCTGACCTGGGTATCGCTTCATGGGCGCAATATTTTCTCAAATTCGTTG
>JASFPB010000316.1:0-3010 GCA_050116235.1 Chromatiales bacterium
TTTCCGCAATGACCTCTCCCGTCAGCAGAACGAGAAGAAGAAAGCCCGTCAAGAGGGAAGAGTGACGCATGGTTTCCATGACTCCGTTACAATTGAATTCAGGCAACAAGATAACATGACAGCATACCGGACGTGGAACAACAGCAGTCACCCGCTGTAAGGTTGAAGGGGCTTCGCTTCGACTGGAAGAAGCGCGGCCCCGGACTTCTTGAAATCGACGAGTTCTGCATCGGCAGAGGAGAAACGGTTTTTCTCTACGGTCCTTCGGGCTCGGGAAAGACAACCCTGCTGAACCTGCTGGCAGGCGTGCTGCTGCCCCGGCAGGGGAGTGTCGAGATTCTCGATCAGGACATCACCCGCTTGCGCCCCTACAGGCGTGATCTCTTCCGAGCGCGTCATATTGGTGTCATCTTCCAGCAGCTCAATCTGATCCCCTACCTGGACGTGCTCGAAAATGTACTCATAGCGACGCATTTTGCGAAGCTTGACCGTGATAAAGCCCAGACGCATGCCAGCGAACTGCTCGAGACACTCGGCATGCAGCAGCAGCGTCACAAGCGTCCCACAGAACTCAGCATCGGGCAGCAGCAACGTGTTGCTGTGGCCCGTGCGCTGGTGACAGGTCCCGAGATTCTCATCGCTGATGAACCGACGTCCGCACTTGACAGTGATAACCGTGAAATCTTCATGCAGCACATGCTGGAAATGGCGGCAGAGAACGACACGACAGTGGTTTTCGTGAGCCATGACAGGGGGCTGCAGCAGTATTTCGACCGTCATCTCGATATCGGTGAATTCACCGCCGGAGGCGGGGTTGCATGATCCTGAAACTCGCACGCAAGAGTCTCTGGAACCGTCGCGGAACAGCCATCCTGACCCTTGTCTCGCTCGCGATCAGCGTCGCCCTGATCCTGGGAATCAATCATCTGCGACACCAGGCGAAGCAGAGTTTCACGAGTACAATCTCCGGTACGGATCTCATCGTCGGTGCACGCTCCGGTCAGGCAAACCTGCTGCTCTACTCGGTCTTTCGCATCGGGAATGCAACCAATAACATCAGCTGGAAGAGCTACGAGGCGATAAAACAAAGCAGGGACATCGAGTGGACGATCCCGCTTTCCCTGGGAGACTCGCACAGGGGCTTCCGTGTTCTTGGCACAGATCACAACTATTTCGATCACTATCGCTATGGCCACCGGCGTGCCCTTGCGTTTTCCTCCGGTGGTCCCTTCAAAAGTGTCTATGACACGGTACTTGGAGCCCAGGTCGCCCGGGAACTCGGATACACAATCGGTGAGAAGATTGTCATCGCCCACGGGCTCGGGGATGTGAGTTTCAGCATGCATGACGACAAGCCTTTCACCGTCGTCGGCATTCTCGAGCCAACGGGTACCCCGGTTGACAGAACCGTGCATGTCAAGCTCGAGGGTATCGAGGCGATTCATCTTGGCTGGCAGCATGGGGCCAGGATGCCGGGCAGGGGCGTTTCGGCAGAGGAGGCGCTCCAGCGGGAGCTTCAGCCTGAAGCGATTACGGCCTTCCTTGTCGGCCTCAAATCACGCATGGCCACATTCCGGTTGCAACGCGCAATCAACGAGTACCGCAAGGAGGCCCTCACCGCGATCCTGCCGGGTGTCGCACTGGCAGAGCTCTGGGATGTTCTCGGGATGGTTGAAAACATGCTCATTGTCGTGGCTTTCCTCGTATTGCTTGCAACCCTGGTCGGCATGACGACGACGCTGCTTTCCTCCATGAAGGAGAGGCAGCGAGAACTCGCGATTCTGCGTGCCGTTGGTGCGCATGCCGGCTATCTTTTTGCGCTGATCGAGATCGAGGCGCTGCTGCTTGCCGCCGCCGGAGTCGCCCTGGGTATATTGCTGCTCTCTCTGTCGCTCTTCATGCTGCAGCCATGGCTGGCGGCGGAGTACGGACTCTTCATTTCTGCCAATCCCCTGAACATTGAGGCCCTCCTGATCACTGCCGGTGTCATGTTGCTCGCAGCGCTGCTCTCCCTGATCCCCGCGATAGTGGCCTACCGGCGGGCACTGGCTGACGGGCTCAGCGTTCGTCTGTAGAAGCCGCATTACCTGACCGGCCGGGAATTGATATATCGCGGTTGCCTGATTGCTCTCCTCATGGCACATTTCTCCCGATTCCATTACACAGAGAAGAAGCGATGCACATGCCAACATTCATCCTGATCGCAGCCAGCCTGCTCATGACCGTTGCGCCTGTTTCTGCTGCTGAGACGCACGATCACTCGCACGACGAGGATCTTGAACGCGATTTGGGTTCGCATGTTCATGGTGAGGTGCTCCTCAATATCGTGTTAGAGGCCGATCACCTGGACTTCGAGATGATATCGCCGGCCATGAATATCACAGGTTTTGAACATGCTCCCACCACAGAGGAAGAGCAGCAGGCCATCAAAAAGGCTGTTGAATTGCTCGGAGATACCGGCAACCTGATCGCGGTACCGGATACCGCGCTCTGTAAGCCGGGGCCCTCGACAATCGAGACATCGCTGATGGAGGAAGATACCGAGTCCCACGAGGAGACGCCTGCTGATCATGAACATCACGGTGAACATGAACACGATGCCGAACATACGGGTCATGCCGAATTCCATGTCAGCCACAGGATGCAATGCGAGAATGCCGCTGCCATCGACAGCATCACGCTTGTACTCTTCAGCCATTTCCCCGGCGTGGAGAAGGCCAGGGTTCAATGGATTCACGGGCAACGACAGGGAGCGGCCGTCCTCGAGACGGAGAAGAGGCTCCTCAGGTTCGACTAGCGCAGTCGGCGGGCTCTGTTCCTGTTACGGGCCTTGAAGGGGTCTCAGAGACCTGCGATCAGTTCCTGCATCCGGTCGTAATGACTTCCTTTCCAGTAGATCTTCCCGCATTGCCTGCAGCGCCGGAATTCATCGAATTCTGAACGCGTACGAGCAGGAAGTTCCGCTATGACCGCCTTCTTGTCGACAGATTCGAGCAGGCCATTGCACTCC